>JAWUVN010000090.1:0-17446 GCA_034112345.1 Bermanella sp.
CAGCGCACAGATCGACGTGAGCTTGCTTAATGACCCAGATAACCGCCTAGCTATGCACAAGGTAGACGCTCTATTTAACGGGCTGAAAACGTGTGCTGGTAAAAGTGACCTTGGATTAAGTGCAGGAGCCAGTTTAGAAGCACGTTCATACAATTTATTGCAGCACTTGCTTTTATGTTGTTCGACTCTCAGTGAAGCTTTAGTTTATCTTAACCGCTACTACATTCTGTTTAGTGATGAAGCACCGCCAATTTTTAGTCGCAAAGGGGATGGGAGCGTCAAAATTACGTTCCCTATTAACCATCAAGTTGATGAAAAAGAAAGAGTCCGTATGGATTTCATTCTTTCAATCACTTGTCACTGGTTACGACAAATTTGCGGGCGTGAATTCAAAATCAATCAACTCTTATTACCTTTCAGCGCACCTAGCTATGAAAGATCTTATGAGAGATGGTTACACACTCCAGTCCGGTTTAACTGCCAAGAAGCATCAGTAGTATTTCCTGCATTTTGGCTTGACAAACAACTTCATCAATCAAACCCACACATTATGAATATGATAAAAACAGAAGTGAAAAACCTGGCAGAGAAAATCAATAATCGTGCATTACTTAGCGACAGAATTCGCCAAGCTCTTGTACAGAATAGAATTGAATTCAGTGCCACACAAAAAGAAGTTGCAGAACTATTTCACATTAGCTCTCGCACTCTTAATCGCCATCTTCAACAAGAAGGTACCTCATTGAAATCTATCCTGACGCAATCACGTATTGAAGAAGCTAAAACTTTACTGTTTGATAACAAGCAAAGCATCGAGCAAATCGCAATGAAGATTGGTTTCTCGGGTCGTCGTACCCTAGATCGCATATTCATTAAGTATGTTGGAATGAGCCCAGCCCAGTATCGCAGCAAAAGAGCACACGAGCCAAGCATTGAAGCTGCTTAACTCGTTACCCAACAAATACCTGGCCTAGTTACGCATGTGGGAAGTAGCTTAACTGGCCGGATGTTTGTCTATGCATCAATTAATATAACAAGCATCCTGCATCATCCAATCTATTTTTTAAATATTGCCCTACACCAATCTACGATCAACAACTGAAAAGCAAGACTTTGCTATAAATCTAACTAAAGAACGCTACTGACAAACAATAAAAAAGCAATCCACACACCAACCTTAAAAACCTACTTCACATACAGATAGTTTCCCTGGCATCACCGCTACTCAAATTTTAAGCAATAAAAAAGAGGGCTTGCGCCCTCTTCATATAAATACTTAATTTAGAAAATTAAAAACATTAACCAACCTTACTTTTTTCCTTTGCTTTCAATATATCAATATCCATCACCATCACATCTACCGGTTTAGATCTAAATTCACGACGATACAAAACCACCACAACCCAAGTAGTTGCTAGCATAAACGCCAAAGGATGAAGAAACCAAGTAATCGATGCCAACGCGTAATAGTAAGCTCTCAATCCGTAGTTAAAAGCATGACTGGCCTGATCCAATACCTGAGCGGTCGAATAAGCATATTCCTTTCTTTGCTTCCCCGTAATGTCCGCTTGATTTATATCTGGAGCTGCCCCCATTAAAACACTTCCAAAACCAAACTGCCTAAGCGACCAAGTAAAACTAAAGAAGGCGTAGACCATAATTCCCAGAAGCATTAACAACTTCAACTGAGAGTGCTGACTACCAATCTCACTGCTTTCATACATCACAAAATTATATTTAGACGTCAGCGCAGTTAAAATAGCTGCTATCACTAGCATGGTTGTCGATGCGAAAAAATTCACATTTCGCTCTAAGTTTGCTAGTAACGCAGCATCCGCTACCCGCACTTCCCGCTTTAACATTCTTTGCATCCACCAGACACGGTGAATGTGCAAGATAGATGCAAGGCAATGCGTTTTCACTGCCATCTTTTTTGAGAATTGAGAATAACCTACCCACAAGACTAAAAAATAAATTACAGCAATATAGTCCCATACATTATGATTTAACCAAGATGGAATATTAAGCACGTGAATCCCCTAAGTGAATGCTTATTTCAGAAATGTTATAACTTCTTTATCGTTCAGTGCTTTATTAAGTAGCTCTGATAATATTGCATTCATAAATTGTTCATTAAATTCTTTATTAGGTGCAGTCACCACGTCTTGCTTTCTATTCGAACTGAATCTTTTCTTAATTGAAGCCGTACCTCGATTAACAACCAAAAGTATTTCTGCTGTTATTTCAATTGTGCTCACCCAAGATTCATCAGGCGTAAAATACCTTAAATCATGAATTTGAATCTCCAGTCGAGTAGAAGGCTGCTCGCCAGTACTCATTTCTACCCCCTGATTAACAAGTGCTGCCTGCACTGTTTCACCTAAAGATTTAGCCACTGAATCTGTAAAACTAATAACACCTTGATTCTTCGCATTACGGTATCCTAATACATCTTTATCTTCTCTTTTATCAGATATCACCAATTCAATAGGAGTGATTAAGCCATTCAACGCTTCTAACATTAAATTCGGTGATACATCCAGTTTTTGAGGGCCCGTTGCACAGCTCGCCAACATGGCGAATGTAACCATTGCTATTACTTTCTTCAAAATCATCAAAATGCTCCTCCTAACTCTAAATATATTGAGTCACCCGCTTCAGACCCAAACCCTTTTGCTGCCCCAATTCTAACACGCAACCCTAAATAATAACCAAGAGAAACATCCAAAATTGCCTCCGCGCCCAAACCCGAATAAAAGCGTGCATCCGACACACGATCATCCCAAGCAGAGCCTGTATCCAAGAACCCTCTTAAAGACCAACCATTAAACCCAATAGGAGGCGCCATAAATGAAAAGTCGCGCCAATCAATAGGTAAACGATATTCCAAGCTATGAAGTAAAACATTCCCACCTCTTAGTTTATCTGAGCCACTTGAATACCCTCTTAATGCATGGCGTCTTTGTTTTACCTGTATGCCTGGCCCGATATAAGGGTCGCTTACACTGCCTCCTAATTGAAAATTTGAATCACCATCTAATCCAGCCGCCAAAAATAGTCGCTGAGCCAACGTATGATCCCTAGGTAAAGCGGTATACACCCTCAAATCAAAATTCAACACCGAATCTTTTTGCTCATTACTACCAACCAAATCTGTCGTCTCAACTGACGATTTTATTTGAAAGCCTGAAGCAATATCACCCGACCAGTAAGTGCTTTTAAATTGGTCATAAATAACACCAAAAGCTAACCAATTATCAATGAATACATCACTTCTATTTCCTTCATCGATAAAATAATACTCATCAGACTGAGTAATCGCCACGAACGGATAAATTTGCCTTTCGTACTGAACAAATGGCTTCATAGCGCCCAATACCCATTGCGACGTTTTTCTATAAATATTATCACTGCCATTATCAAGGATGAAATCTACATTTTGCTGTAAACCAGCGAACACCCTATTATCGTAAACGTAACTCGCGTTCACTAAAAACTTATCGCTCACCCCTTCATTTACCAATTGAAATGTATATTGCTGAACATTAAGCGCATCCGCTCCACTTGTAAAAAAACCAATCTGTTCAGTTTCAATATCAGCCAAATAAACAGGAAACCAATAGCTGGGCAACATTGATTTTGTTGCACTGTATGAATCTGAATTTTCTAAGTCATCCTGTTCAATCACAGCTAATTTTGGTGCCTTTAAATCACTAGCTTGATTTAACTCTTCATATAAAACGGCATAATTGGACGTTTCTACCCTTACTACTTGGTAACCATCGGGTGAATACCTTAGCGCCCAGGAAGAATCATCATTAATCGGTATAAATTGCTTAATACCCGTATGAGTATGCGTTAAACGACTTTGAACGCCATTTAGATCTAAACGATAAGCTTCTGACTGTCCGATTTGAGCCTGAGTATAAACAATTGAAGCACCATCTATACTCAAATTACTTTGCACAGACTTTGTTTTAGTAAGCGCTTTCCAGGCCGACTGCTTAAACTCATAAATATTCCAATCATCATCTAGAAATTTAATCGTAGCCATTATATTTAAACTAGAATCAGTCAAAACCTCTACGTCAAAAGCTGAAACAACCACTCCTACCTGCCCCTCCCAAAACGAACGAACAATCTGGCCATCAGCATTTAGAATATCCAGAATCGGTTTAGCCCCATCATATCTTAATGCTAATATCTCACCTTCATTCAACCACCTTGCATGTCGGTAACGACCACACTCCGTTATTCTCTTTAAAGAAGCATCATCATTTAAAATGTATAAATCATAATATTGACTGTATTGATCACAATATTCCAACTGACTAACCAACACCCTACCTTGATTACTAACATCCACCGCTGCTAATGAATTAAGGCTTACAACACGTGATTCTACACCCTGATCATTCTTGTAAAGCCCTGCCCCAGCTTGCCTATCGGTAGCACTGTACCAAACAATTGATTCATCTTGCTTAGCCAATAAGCCATAAGATTCTTTATCATGACTAATAACCGCATAACGGTTTTCTTCTTCAGCGTGAATACGTTGAACTTGTGGTTCAAAATAGCCTTTTAAATATCGATCAAAATCAACCCATAAAGCATCAAGATCTTTACCTACTACCGCTATTGAATTTGAACCTACACGATATGGAACAACGTTATCACTGTAATTATTAATGAGATTTTTTATGGCAGACTCACCATAAACATCATGAATGAATTTAAAGAAATACACCCCATATAGATAAGCCGTATTCAACGGCCAATCATGTGAAGCGACCGTATTAATTCTAGAAAGCGGCTTTAGCCCTGACAAAAATTCTGAGCGCATCATAATATCAAACAAAGTCGACTGGCCTCTGCCTACATTATTTTCAGAATCTGTTTCCTGATACGTCGCCAAACCTTCTGCGAACCAATTAGGATGCAATGCATTAGGAAATGTAAAAAAGACTCGACCAAAAACCTTTCTTAACAAACTAGGAAAACCTAACACCTTATCCATATGTAGAATATGAGTATACTCATGATGAATAAGCATTTTCAGCCAATCATCATAAACCAGCAACTCACCTGCAGTAGGAGGCTGTACAAACAAAGTCATGGTGTTATTTGGCATGGGCTGGGCATACCCATTTGACTGATCAAAATCGTCAATCAATACAACATGGGTTTTAGCTTTTGGCTGCCATTGAAAAAACTCTGACAACGAGCTATGGCTTTTCTCTGAGTAACGCTCAACCTTAGCCACATGTCGAGCTAGGTTATTAGGGTAATGAATTAAAAAGTTTTTCGTTTCATGCGTTCGCCAATCACGATCAGGGTTTGCACCCTGAACATGTAAAGATAAAACACACAATATGAATGCAAATAAATTAGATACTGGCTTCATCACGAATAAATACCCATTCCTTAGGTTTTGACATAGTTTCATCAAATCGATAACCTGACGTATCGAACTTCTTAATATCCTCTACGTTACTAATTTTATTCTTTATTACATAAGCTGCCATCAGGCCACGTGCCTTTTTTGCATAAAAACTGATTATTTTATACTGACCATTTTTTTGATCTTTAAAAACAGGCGTTATAATCTCACCATTAAGCGCTTTCTTATTAACCGATTTAAAGTATTCGTTCGATGCAAGATTCAATAGCACCTCACCTTTTTTAAGATCTTCATTAATTTTATCGGTAATCGTATCACCCCAAAACTCATACAAGTTGACACCACGAAGGTTTTTAAACTTAGTGCCCATTTCTAAACGATAAGGCTGCATCAAGTCTAAAGGCTTTAATAATCCATACAAACCCGACAACATTCGAAAGTGTTTTTGAGCAAACGTCATATCCTTTTTAGAAAAAGAATACGCATCCAGTCCTGTATAAACATCTCCTTTAAACGCATACACCGCCGGCCTTGCATTTTCAGCCGTAAAAGGCTGCTTCCAATGCGCAAAGCGCCCCACATTCAAGTCTGCCAACTTATCGCTTAACCCCATCAAGCTTGCAACATCTGAAGGTGTTAAATCTTTCAGCTGATCAATCAGCTCTTGAGACTCTTCTAATAAATCAGGCTGCGTGAAATCCTGAATAGGCAAATCAGTTTCATAATCCAATGTTTTCGCTGGAGACACTACCATCAACATATCTTTATACTTCCGAATACTATAATTCAAACATGGCGTATTTAGCCGATTCTATTTTAGCAATTGGCCCGTATAGTGGACCTTAGCTGCCAGCGCGACCATGCAAATAACAATAAAAATGCTTGGAGGCATCCGTTATGGATCCAAAACCCGTCAATGGGCTAAATGTAATTAAAGGAACCTTAGGTATACTGCCAGATATTGGCTGCATTCTTAAGGGAATTTATTATTTAGCCACTGCAAAAGCCGATAAATATAGCTCACTTGGGCTTATATTTGAAAAACGTGCAAAACAACTTTCTAATAAGTGTTTTCTTCAATATGAAAACCGTAGTTACACCTATTCTGAATTCAATGCTTGGGCAAACCAAATCAGCCACCACCTAGCCTCTCAAGGCATTAAAAGTGGCGACACCATATCGCTCATGATGGAAAATAGACCTGAAACACTGGCCTGTGTTTTAGCCATTACCAAGCTTGGTGCCATTGTAAGCATGATCAATACCACCCAGCGTGACGATGTATTACTGCATAGCTTTACCGTAGTAGAGCCCAGCATGATCATTATTGGTGAAGAATGTATAACCGCCTATGAAAGCATTAAAGAACGCCTGCAAGTCAGCTCCACTTGCAAGCACTTTTATATGCAAGACGGCACAAGTAATGCCGCCCCAAAAGGCTACACAGACCTAGCAATCGCAACCAAAAATGAATCTAAATCCAACCCTGAAAGCACTAAGCTAGTTCAAATGAAACAACCGGCTTATTACATCTTTACTTCAGGTACCACTGGCCTTCCAAAGGCCTCTATTCTCACACACTTTCGCTGGGTGAAAGCCATGGGTGGCTTTGGGCTCTCTGCCTTTAGATTAAGACAAGACGACGTGTTTTACGTTTGCCTACCCCTGTACCATAACAACGCCCTTACAGTTGCTTGGGCCAGTATTTTAGGCGCTGGAGCCACCATGGTTCTTACCCGTAAATTCAGTGCAACCCGTTTTTGGGATGACTGCCGAAAATACAGCGTAACGGCTTGTTGTTACATCGGTGAACTTTGCCGATACCTTTTAAATCAACCCGCTAAAGACACCGACCGAAACCACAGCCTTAGAGTCATTGGTGGCAATGGGCTACGCCCAGATATCTGGATGGAATTCAAACAACGTTTTGGAATTCCTCACATAATGGAACTGTACGGAGCCAGCGAATGTAATATTGCATTTGTAAACGCACTTAATCTGGATATGACTGCTGGGTACTGCCCTCTTAGTTTTGACGTAGTCGAATACGACATAGAAAAAGACGCACCCGTACTCAACAAGCAAGGCTTCATGATCCCCGTAGAAAAAGGTGGAACTGGACTATTAATTGGGGAAGTCACCACCCGCAGCCCATATGAAGGCTATACAAATACATCAGCCAATAAAGGCAAGGTACTAGAGAATGTATTTAAAAATGGCGATCAATATTTTCACAGTGGAGACCTCGTACAAAAACAAGGATACCGCCACGTTGCTTTCGTAGACCGCCTAGGCGATACATTCAGATGGAAAGGTGAAAATGTCGCCACAACCGAAGTTGAAGAAGTGGCCAACCAGTTCAATCAAATCACTGAGTCAGTAGTGTATGGCGTGCAAGTACCCAACACCGATGGCCGTGCAGGGATGGCCGCCATCACACTAAATACAGAACTTAATCAGTTTGACATGCAAAGCTTTACCACTCACGTCAAAGATAAACTGCCTTCGTATGCGGTTCCGCTATTTATCCGAGTTAGGCAAGAGCAAGAAATAACCGGAACCTTTAAACATAAGAAAAGCACATTGAAAGAAGAAGGTTTTGATTTATCCCTTATTGATGAACCACTTTTCGTATTCAAGTCAAAGTTAAATGAATACCAGCCAGTTACTAAAGACTGGCTAGACAAACTAAACAAAGGGGCTGTCAATATTTAGCATTATAAAAACAGGATATCCACAAACAAAAAAGTCAGCGCTTTGCTGACTTTTTTATTTCAGCATCCAAAAATATTAAACCTTAGAATTATGTGTCTAATTATTTTAGTAACGGGCCCGTTAATTAAGGCGAGTAACTGAGCCACCTAAATATTTAAATCCCCCGTCAAAATCAGACTACGCCACCACACGCCCTTAATACATTGCTAACCCATCTAACGAATTACACTAAGCACTTTAATTAATATTGTGCGACCTAAAGTATAAGGTTAAGATACAACAAAATAGATAACGGTATAAATAATGCCTATTTCCAAGTTAATAAGCGATTTCGACGCCCTAGTAAGTGACACCCATACACTGTGTGTCGCATTGCGAAAAAATACATTTAAACTCTGGGTTCCTCTATCTGATATTGATGAGCAACTTGGTTTAACAGCCATAGACAAAGTGTGCAACAGCCTGCAAGACTTTTGGTACCAAGATGGACAAGACGGCCGTGAAACTCGATCTTCTTTTGGCTTAGTTCCCGCCACACCAGAACAAATTGATCTGGCCATTAAAATAAACGGTCAAAAAGAACGCTTTAAAACCTGCATAAAAACACTGCAAAAAAGCAACAAAGAAGACTGGTTAACACTTAAAGGCCAGCTTGGTCGTGCCCACCCAACCCTAAGGCAATCCCTTAGATACAGCGGGCTCAGCCGCCTACACATTAAACAAACTTGGCGTCATATACCTGTAATAGAACGCACACCCATCAGAGCCGGTTTTAACTGGTACCAATCTGGCCGCAGCATTCAAAAATTTACCGTTCAAAAAGCACAAGATGCACTCCTAAATCTAGACATCAGTAGCGACCACATTCAAACCCAGCTAAGCTTATTAAATACACTTAATGCCACCACACCACTGGCCAAAGTTCAAAACTTAGCGCCTACCATGCGCTCAAATGTATTTTTTGATGACAACCAAACCCCTACTCGCATCGCAATGAATGTATCACTGCCTATTCTATTTAAAGCAGCTGACAACGGGTTATTGCCACAGCATAATGAGCCAGAGCTATCAGCTCCAATTGAGCGAAAAAGAAAAGTAAGAAGTGACCGAGTAATCGAAGATCATCCATTTCTACCCAGTATTCGCGTTCACCGCTATATTAATAACTAACCAGATAAAATTAAGTGATTATTAATGGAAATCTACGGACACAGAGGCGCCAAAGGTATAGTAATGGAGAACAGCCTACACGGCTTTCTTCTTGCGACTGAACACGGTGTTGACCGATTCGAATTAGACATTCGACTCAGTGCAGACAATCAATTAGTTGTGGTACACGATGAGCGACTTAAGCGACTAGCAAACAGCCCCCTGCGTGTTAGCCAAACCCCAGCCAGCACACTCGCAAATACCCATTTAATCGGATTAGAACAAGGCATACCAACACTAGAGCAAGTCATTGCAGCTTGCCCTAATGTAAAGCACTGGCAGTTTGAGATTAAAACAGAATTTACAAACCCAAGCTTCATTCAACCACTAGAACGCTTAATTACCGAATACAAACTTGAAAACAAAGTC
The DNA here is from genome assembly GCA_034112345.1 of Bermanella sp. Lineage (GTDB taxonomy): Bacteria > Pseudomonadota > Gammaproteobacteria > Pseudomonadales > Oceanobacteraceae > Bermanella. Next base: position 9,695 of record JAWUVN010000090.1, read on the forward strand.
GTCATTACAAGTAAGCACATAGGGACACTTAAAGCGTTTAAACACCTACTCCCAGACATTTCTAGAGGCTACGTACAAGAGTGGCCAATTCCAAATGGCATTAAGGTCGCACAAAAACTAAAATGCAGCATGCTTGTAATCAATAAAAATCTAGCAAAACAACGCTACATAAAAAAAGCACAAACCGAAGGGCTGCACGTAAGCATCTGGACCGTAAACGATGCCGATCGCATGAGTCTATTTTTAAAATACGGCGCAAACAGTATTATCAGTGACTACCCTCAAGCAGCAAGAGCAGTCATTACCCCGCTATCAAATAAAACAACACCTTAATTAAAGCGCGAAAAAATAAACCAATGGAAACACTCTATATCACAGGCGCAGGTGTGAGCGCAGAAAGCGGAATCCCGACCTTTAGAGGAGAAGATGGCTTTTGGACCATTGGCAGCAAAAATTACACACCCATGCAAATGGCCACACGCGAAATGTACACCAGCAACCCGGCAGAGTTTTTAGCCTGGTATTACCATCGATTTGCAACCTACCGCAATCATGGACCAAATGCTGTTCACTACTGGCTAGCAGATAAAAACTTAATCACACAAAACATAGACGGTCTAGATGGAAAAGCAGGTAACACAAACTACATTGCCATTCATGGCCGCCTAGATAAAATGACTCGATTTCATGAGCAAGGCAACCCTACAGAAGTAATCGATGCGCCATGGGACATAATAGACCCCACAAGATTAATACCGTCTTTACTAGAAACATTTAAGATCCAAACAACCCCCATAATTAATCAATCATACAAACCATTTGTACTGTTATTTGATGAATACTATACCGATATATACGGCATAAACATCGCACAAGAAAAAATACAAAAAGCCGATAAAATAGTATTCATAGGTACTTCATTCAGCGTTAACATCACCAATATGGCTCTAGACATGGCCATTAAAAACAAAATAAAAGTAGAAGTTGTTGACCCCAACCCTGTCATATTACCCTATGCAAATACGACCTATCATAGAATGACAGCAGCGCAATTTATAGAAGATAAAGAATAGCTGATAACACCTTCTTTCATACACCACTAAAACGTTAATATTCAAGATCATTAATTAAATGATACATACAAAAAAACCGGATCATTTATTCAATGACCCGGTTTTTAAAATTAAAAATACCTACAGGTATTCGTAATTCACAGACTAAACAATAACAAAATACACTCTTACTTTTCGAACAAAGGCTTCTTAGGCCAAACCTCATCAAATACAGCATCAGACTTCTGTGCTTTTGCTGCAAAACTTTTCATCATGTCATTCGGTCTAAACATTCCAGACTGCCATGTCGCCATATATTTAAGACTGTCTTCGACTGAATGATCGCGACTATAGTTAATCATCTCTTTACAGCCCGTAACCGCTAATGGAGAATTTTTAGCAATCGTTTTAGCCACACCCAAAACCCCTTGAATCAAGCTTTCTTGATCAGGGTAAACTGCATTCACCAAGCCCATATCTTTTGCTTCTTGTGCAGTAAATTTACGACCCGTATAAGCCAGCTCTTTTACAATACCCGGCGAAACTAACTTAGGAAAACGCTGCAATGTACCCACATCTGCCGTCATGCCTAATTCTGTTTCTTTAATGGTAAAATATGCATCTTCTGTAGCGTAACGACAATCGGCCGCACAGACCAAATCAAGCGCCCCACCAATACAGCCACCATGAATAGCAACTAATACGGGAATTCTAATCTCTTCTAAAGAAGTAAGGCTTGCCTGAAGCTGCAACACCACACGACGAAGGTTCTCACCCATACGGCCTGGATCACCCGTCATAGGAACGGCATCACCGCTCATAAACACGCCCAAATCCATACCCGCGCTAAAGTGCTTACCCGTTGACGAAATCACAATGGCACGGGCCATCGCGTTTTCATCTATTTTATTAACCAATAAAGGCAGCTCTTTCCAAAAAGCTTTATTCATCGAATTCATTTCATTTGGACGAGACATCTTAATGTGTGCCACATTATCTTCAATCGTCACATCAAAACACGTCAATTCCATATCTAAAGCTGTCATTATTAAACCCTACTTATCTATAGTTGATCTTATTATTTAAACCTTAACACCCCAATTAACCAAGGGCCAAGAAGCAATCTTTACATCGTCAAGTTGTAGTGTACAAAGCTAATCTAAGCAGCGTCAAGTTTTTCTTGAAGCAGCCAATTTAAACACCTACACTACTTATATGGTAAATAAAGCAGATACACCCGTTAAAATACCCACTAGTAAGAAAGCCTCTAACAAAGAGACCTACCACCACGGCAATCTTCGCGAAACCCTAATAGAAGCCAGCGCCCACATCATTAAGATACAGGGCATTGATGCGTTATCCTTGCGTAAACTAGCCGACCAAGTAGGCGTATCCAGAGCAGCACCATACCATCACTTTAAAGACAAAAATGCACTATTGGCAGCGGTTGCAGAACAAGGCTTCGAAAGCCTAGGGCAGCTACTTCAAGACGTAATCAATCAAAAAATACCGCTACTTGAACGATTCAAACAAGCCATAAAAGGCTATCTAGAATTCGCCGCAGAACACCCAACCCAATATGATTTAATGTTTGGCCGAAAGCTTTGGAAAAGTGATCAATTTGATCACTTTCAAAGACAAGCCAAAGATTGCTTTCGATTATACGTTCAACTATTTGAACAGCTAATTAAAGAAGGCTTTCTTGATAAAAATGAAGATGCTCTTAGGCTGTCCCAACTACTTTGGGCCACCCTACATGGCTTAACCAAGCTAACAGAAGAAGGACTTTTTTCGGTCGCAAACAACATTGAAGACATTACTCAATATGCCATTGAACGTTTTGAGCATAGCTTTATCAACAACCCCTAGCATGCAACATTCATTCTAATAACCTCCTGATTTATATGTATTTTTCAAAAACACCATCACTTGTACATTAGCAGTTTTAATCTAATCTAAAGATACACATAAGTCATAAAGCACCAAATTCAACTCATGTCGTTCACACATAAAATTGTATCTACGCAATTGAGTCTTTTGGACACCCTAATCCCAAACCTCAAGCAACTCACTGCAGAAGACCTTCGCAGAGCTCGCTTGATGGTTGGCATCTTATTTTATTCTATTATATTAAGCATTATTCTTGGCTACGCTCGTTACCAGTCAACGGGTTATTCGTACCCAACACTAACCATAATCCTACAAGGGCTCATACTAAGCTCATTGCTATTCTCGTATAAGATCACCAGAAAATTAAATCTTATTAGCGACATGACAATTGCACTTTTACTCGCATCCATAACCGCCATTATCTATAACGATGGCGGCCTTACTTCACGAGCAACCAATTGGCTAACCGGGTTCCCTCTGCTCGCTCAATTTATTGGACACAGAATAAAATCAAAGAATATTTTCATAAGTATAGTTTTTATCTTAACCAGTCTGTTTTATTTAAACTCAAGCGGCGTTATTGCAAGCCTTGAAACAAGCCAGGGATTACTTGCCAGAACCATCACACTATCAATGGTTGTTTTATTTATCGCCATCATATCTTCTCTTTTTGATAACAGCCGCCGACTCCTTCAAGAACAAATTACAATTGAAAAAGACAATGCAGAACAAGCCTTCAAGCTAAAATCAGAATTTTTAGCTACCATGAGCCATGAATTACGCACACCTTTCAATGGTGTACTGGGAATGTTAGAACTACTAAATAACAGCACACTAACAGACCAACAGAAACACCGCGTTGGCTTAGCTAAAAACAGTGCTGAATCATTATTACTGCTCATCGACGATATTTTAGATTTCTCTAAAATCGAAGCTGGAAAACAAGACATTGAATCCATAGATTTCAACATTCAATCATTATTTGGAAACATAGCAAAAGCATCTGCTTATCAAGCCAACGAAAAAGGCATTGAAATAATTTTAGATATATATGGCATTCAGAAAACACACTTCAAAGGCGACCCAAACCGACTTAGGCAAATCACTACAAATCTAATCAGCAACGCCATTAAATTCACACAAGATGGCGATGTTATTATTACGGTCAGATCAGAAGCCAATAAACCTACCAAAAACAATCAATCAACACATACATTATATGTATCCATAAAAGACTCTGGAATTGGAATACCTAAAGACAAAATTGATATTTTATTCCATTCATTTACCCAGATAGATGCATCCACATCAAGGAAATTTGGAGGGAGTGGCCTTGGCCTAACAATCGCTAGAAACCTATGTCAATTAATGGGTGGTGATATTTCAGTGAATAGCACTGAAGGTTTAGGCAGTACATTTTCGTTTACGTTAAAACTATTGGAATCAGACAACACCCAAGCAGTAAATAAAATCAACATTGAAAACAAACACATCGTTATTATTGATAACAACGAACACGCATTATACGCTATCAAAAAACAACTAAGTAATAGAAACGCAAACATCATTACATTTATAAATTCAACCACCGCAAATCAATACATAACCAATGACAAAACACATAAAATTGACCTAATTCTAATAGACGTCAACATGCCATGTAAGAATGGACTTGAATTATCAAAAGACATCAGAAAACTTGCACACCTAGACAACACAAAAATAGTACTAATGTCAGACATAGACACACTAGATGACGACCAAGTATTAAAAGACATTGGCGTAAATGGAATATTTCCAAAACCAGTTACACCAAAAGACCTAGACAGTGCATTAAAACTAATCACAACTGAAAAATACAGCACAAGCCTAAAAGAACAGAAATCCACCTTAGGAGAAAATCAAAAGAAAACAAATCCAACAACCCAAGTATGCATATTGATTGTAGACGACAACCTCATTAACCTTGAGGTTGCTGCAGCCCTACTCGAAAATATTAACGTACACCCGATCGTCGCCAATAGTGCCATGGAAGCTTATAAGATACTTACCAATCACGACAAAAAAGATTTAATACAAGGAATATTAATGGATTGTCAAATGCCTAACATAGACGGATTTGAAGCAACAAAAACAATCAGGTCTGGTGTCATAGGCAATAAACATACATCAATTCCAATCATAGCCCTAACAGCCAACGCCATGAAAGGCGATAAAGAAAAATGCATATTATCAGGAATGGACGATTACCTAACCAAACCAATTGATATCGAAAAGCTAGAAAAATCGATTAATAAAATCATAAAAAAAGACACCAATTAATACCCTTTTACAATTCAACCTTATATAAATCATTTAACAGTCACTTAATACAACACAATATCTAATTGAACGCCTTAGAGAATGAACAAACCAAATAACCTTCAAATAAATTCAGTTACCACCTATAATTAAATTATAAAAATTATATTATTAACCGCAGAAGAATATATTAATATAAATTAAATAAGCACCCAAACAAAACATCTTAATAAGCACCTACAACATTCAGCACCATGCATCACATCAAGTACAGAACAACAACTTTAGATAGATTAAGACTTCAACCAATCAGTAGCATCAGATAAGTTATCAAAGTATTTTATCTCACCAGAAATAAACCAAGTACCAACTTTAGCAGCAAGTTTTTGCCATTCCTTATTCCCATATATGGCAACCTTATTAAATTCATTATTATGTTTAAGCCCTACTTTAAAATCATCCCAAGCGGCTCTTAACTCCCACCCTTCTAGCTCTGTAAGATCTGCAAGAACATTCATATTAGCCTCTTTTACTGAGGCCAATGCAGAATCAATCATCGGAGTTATTACATCATAATCAGCATGCGTTAATTTACCCACAGCCTTCAATGAAAGAAAAAAATCATCATCAACCCGCTCAATACCAATTGATAGACCATGTTTGATAGAAGTCATAATAAATCCTCAAAGCAATTAAAAAATTTGTGCACCGTTTCCAACAAGCCATTGCCGATCAAGAACCCAGCGAACAGAGTCAACATCATCTTGGCTTTTTACTAACTCACCCACATGTGATTGCACTCGCGCTAACTCACCCTGCGCCGCCATCATTTCATCCGATACAACACTAACCCTTTTAAGCTCAGGATACATAACACGCAAAGACTTAACAGCTGAAAATTGCGAAGAGCGCGGACTACTCACCTCAGCCACCCCGTCTTCCACCAATATCACACGAAATGGATACGGGTAGGCTGCAACATCTGCATCCACCTCAAGCAAGTCATTAATCTCCATCGCTCTAAAATCAAAGCTACTCAACCACCAAAAAAATCCTACAAGCACCAGCCCTATTAAAAACTGAAGATACTTACGAGTGAAATCATCCTCACCCTGGCCCTCTTGGCTGCCCTGTTTATCCGCCATAAAACCCCCCTTCTCTGATCAGGCATAAACGCTAAAAAGTACGCCTAAATCCTGAAGTAACTAATATCATTAAACACGTAATTACTACAACGTAGACTGATACACATCAGCTTATTACCCAATCAAGACTCATCGCCATTTAAATACAAACAGTGACCGAAACCGCCAACAATTAACCTTAAGATTCTTTAATTTACTTAATCACACTAATAACCAATCATACACATTGCACCATATTATAAGACACATAGAATCACAAAAAGGTACAAATGTAATTGAACGAACCATTACTCAAATATCATCCTTATCAGATGAAGCTCAACAAACTAGCTCAGTCATAAATAAACTATCTAGCGCAAGTAACGAGATCAGCTCTGTTTTAGAAGTAATTCAAAATATCGCTGAACAAACAAACCTTTTGGCTTTAAATGCCGCCATTGAAGCCGCTCGTGCCGGAGAACATGGCCGAGGCTTCGCAGTCGTTGCAGACGAAGTAAGATCTTTGGCCAGCCGTACGCAAAATTCGACAGAAGAGATCAAACAAATGATTTCCCGAATCCAGACAGAATCACAGCGAGCCGTGAATGTGATGGACACCAGTAAATCAACGGCGAATGAATGCGTCGCAACAGCCAGTGAATCCAACGAGTCTTTACAACAAATATTGCAGTCTGTAGCACAAATAAATGACACGAATAGCGAGGTCGTTCATGCCACAGTTCAGCAAGGTGCTGTCGCCGATGACATTGGACGTAATATCATTATTATCCGAGATACTTCTGAACAAAACCGAGAGAATGCTATTTCGTCTCAGGAATCCAGCAAAGAGCTTTCGCAATTAGCTGATAATATCCAACAAAAGATTAGCTTTTTTACAATCTAAGATTTATCGATTTAATCGTGAAAACGACGATATCAGCAACATAATCATCATATCCTTATCAAGAAAGGGACATTATTATATTGGGGGGATTGAACACCTTTAAATGAATAAAGGTGTCTATATTATCGAGAGATGTTCAGCTGCTTGTTAAGAATTTGCTATTGAGAGCAATCTAAAGTCGCATAGTTTTTTGTAGCTTCAGCTGAAATCTTAGCCGTCTTCGTAACCGAATTTCGACTACAGGTATAATCAACTATGAATGTTTTGGCACAACCCATAGCTGGGTCCCCATGGATTTCATGATCAACTGTGAAGTGACACAATGCTTTGTTATGGCAAGCCCGTGCAACTATAGAGGTCATATTGCCCTGTAATCTTTGGCTGCAATTCAAACCGTATGAAGCCTCAATAACTTTAACCTCACTCGCCAGTACAGATGAAGAAAGAAACAACAACAAAACAGTTGTAAATCCAACATTAA
>JAWUVN010000091.1:0-30087 GCA_034112345.1 Bermanella sp.
GGATTAACCTCATTAGGCACTCCAGCAATCTTAGACTTCTCTAACCCTTCCTCATCCGACTGAAAGTTCAAATCGTCAGTAGCCTTAAGTGTTACTTTATCTTCAACTTTATTGACAACATCTTTAGCTGCCTCATCTTCAACAATAGCTGACACACCAGCCTGTAAAGCAACCATCTGTTCGTCTTTCAAATTAATTAAGCGCTGTAACGTATTAATTTGATCTTCAAGAGAATCTAAACGTGTACGGAGTTCTTGATTTTCTAGCGAAGATTTATCTAAGTTTTCTAAGGCAAGGTTTAAATCATTTTCTAGATTAGATTGATCACCGGCAGTTTTCTCAAGTACTTTACCACCAGCACCACGTTTAACATCAGTAGTAGCTTCGCCACCCGCTAACAATTTCAAACGTGCATCAGAAACAGCATCATCGCGAGCGACAGCCTGATCTTTACGAGTAGCGTCTAATTGAGCTTTGCGCTGAGCCATAGCCTGATTTTGGATGGCCACTTCAGAAACAGCCTCGTTAAACGAACGAGATAGCATTTGATCTTTTGTTGGAACACGCAGTACTTGATTCTTTTTAAGGCGATTAATATTGCCATTAATAAAAGCATTCGGATTCAATTCCTGAATGGCTATCATTGCTTGTTGCGGTGATATTTTTCTATTTTCGCGAGTCTTAATCGCAACTTCCCAAAGCGTATCGTTTTCACGAACTGCATAAACTTTTGATTTAGCTTTTTTAGGGGCGTCAACCTGTGACTTAACTTCAGCCTGAGCATCCTCGTAGCCACCAGTACCCGGCAAGCTTTGCTCTTCAGATTTATATTCGACTTCAGCTCTACCTGGTGAGTCATTTCTATCAGACTCATCAGAACCTTGCTCTGAAGGTGCCGTAACACGAGCAGGCTCTGTTTCATCAAATACAGGAGGATCGAGTAATAACGTGTACTCACGCAAAAGACGACCACTAGGCCAATCAACTTGCACAAGGAAATTTAAGAAAGGCTCTACTACAGGCTGATCGGAAGATAGATTCACATACACACCTGAGTCTGTACGCTCTATTTCAAACTTAAAGCTGTTCAAGAAGAAGACTCGTTCAACGCCTGACTTCTCAAACTCTTCACGAGAAGCAAGATTAGGCTTAATTTCCCAATCTTCTAATTCACTTGCCTTCAAGAGTTTAATTCGTGCATCTAATGGTTGGTTCAAAGCTGATTCCAACACAATATCACCCATACCTAAGGCATAAGTAGTTGAAGCACTCATCATTGCCCCAGACGCAGCTATTGCGATCGCGAGCTTGCGCAACATAGCAATGTATCCTTTTATTCTAATTCTTTTAAGGGTCAACGGGCTATCGAGTAACACCCTTTCCATACAATCTCTTAGAAGATTGCGTCATTTAGGAATGAAGTATTAAGTAAAATCAAGGATTTATCAATATTTATAAGGGCCTAAGGCGGCTTTGGAGGGGAAATTACTAATGTTTTCTTCTTAAAAGGTGAATCTAAGGAGAAACACCCGTGCAATCAATGCATTACACGGGTGGTGACCGGGCTTATCCTAGCAAAATTCTTAGCATTCTGCGTAAAGGCTCAGCCGCGCCCCACAACAATTGATCACCGACTGTAAAGGCTGAAATATATTCAGGCCCCATGGTCAATTTCCGAATACGTCCAATTGGCACACTCAACGTTCCAGTCACTTTAGCCGGCGTTAGCTCGTCCATTGTTTCCTGGCGGTCGTTTGAAATCACCTTAACCCAGTCATTTGACCCCGCCAAAATAGATTCGATTTCTGAAACCGGTAGATCCTTCTTCAATTTGATAGTTAAGGCTTGAGAATGACAGCGCATAGCACCAACTCGCACACAAATACCATCAATTGGCGTTGGTGATGCAGACGTACCTAGAATTTTATTGGTTTCGACCTGAGCCTTCCATTCTTCACGGCTTTGACCCGACTCTAGCTGAGTATCGATATACGGAATCAAGCTACCAGCTAACGGAACTCCAAACTGATCTTTCGGATAGTTTTCACTTCGAATAAATTCAGCTGTCTTTTTATCGATCTCTAAAATAGCGGAAGCAGGGTCATCCAATAAGTCCTTTACATTGTCACAAACCGAGCCCATTTGAGAGATCAACTCACGCATATGCTTAGCACCCGAACCTGATGCAGCCTGATATGTCATTGGTGATATCCATTCGATCAAATCTTTCTCGAACAACCCACCCAAGGCCATCAACATCAAACTAACAGTACAGTTACCGCCAACATATGTTTTAACGCCATCTTGAATACCATCTTTAATGACATTCATATTCACAGGATCAAGAACAATAATGGCATCATCTTCCATTCTTAAAGAAGACGCCGCATCAATCCAATACCCCTCCCAGCCAGCTTCACGTAATTTTGGATACACTTCTTTCGTGTAATCACCACCTTGGCACGTAATAATCGCATCTAACTTCTGAAGTTCTGAAACATCAAAACCATCTAGCAATACACCCGCATCAACACCACCAAACACAGGTGCTTTTTGCCCAGCTTGTGACGTTGTAAAAAAGACAGGGTTAATTAAATCGAAATCCCCTTCCTCCTCCATTCGCCCCATAAGCACAGAACCAACCATTCCGCGCCAGCCAACTAAACCTACATTTAATTTGCTCATTATTTATCTCCTCAAGCTAACGCGGCAACAACGGCTTCACCCATTGTTGCAGTTGAAACTTTTGTCATGCCGGCACTAAAAATATCAGCCGTACGCAAACCTTGATCCAGAACCGTACTTACAGCCGCTTCAATCGCATCTGCAGCTTCAACTTCAGCTAGACTGTAACGCAGCATCATAGATGCAGATAGAATAGTAGCTAATGGATTAGCTACACCCTGACCAGCGATATCCGGTGCAGAACCATGGCAAGGCTCATACATACCTTTATTATCTTTATCTAAAGAAGCAGACGGCAGCATACCAATTGAACCAGTCAACATAGCGGCCGCATCAGAAAGTATATCGCCAAACATATTCCCGGTTACCATTACATCAAACTGCTTTGGCGCACGAACCAACTGCATAGCAGCATTATCAACATACATATGAGAAAGCTCTACATCTGGGTAGTTTTTCGCTTCTTGCTCCATAATTTCACGCCATAAAACAGTTACTTCAAGCACATTCGCTTTATCAACTGAACACAACTTCTTGCCACGCTTTTGAGCAGACTCAAACGCCACCTTAGCAATACGACGAATTTCAGTTTCATTGTAAACATATGTATTATAGCCTTCGCGCTCGCCATTTTCTAAAGTACGAATACCGCGAGGCTTACCAAAATAAATTCCGCCTGTTAATTCACGTACAATCAAAATATCTAAACCAGAAACCACCTCAGGCTTTAACGAAGAAGCATCCGCCAGCTGAGGATATAAAATTGCTGGACGTAAGTTACCAAACAACTCAAGACCAGAACGCAAACCTAACAAGCCCTTCTCAGGACGCAATTCACGATCGTCTAACGCATCCCACTTAGGTCCGCCAACAGCCCCCAATAAAATAGCGTCTGCCGCACGAGCTTTATCCATAGTGACATCAGGAAGTGGAGAACCGAACTCATCGTAAGCTGTACCACCTACCAACGCATGATCTAATTCTATATCTAGATCAAATTTTTCTTTTACCGCTTCTAAAACTTTAACCGCCTCAGATACAATTTCAGGACCGATACCATCACCTGGTAATACTAGAATTTTTTTAGTCATTTCTTTTCTTCTATATAATTTAAGATTTCTAATAGCGATGTAATCGGCTATTTATTTAACCTGACCAAATAACCAAGGAGATGACTGCCGACGATTATCTTCGTATACCTTAATATCATCTGCATCTTGCAAGGTTAAGCCAATATCATCCAAACCATTAATTAAACAATGCTTACGAAACTGGTCCACTTCGAATGGAATGGCATCACCATTTGGTTTAATTATTTTTTGAATTTCCAAATCAACAGTTAACTCATAACCTTCATTGGCTTCTACTTCTTCAAACAAGCCATCGACAATGGACTCATCTAAAACAATCGGTAACAAGCCATTTTTAAAACTGTTATTAAAGAAAATATCAGCATAACTAGGTGCAATTACAACCTGAAAACCAAAGTCTTCTAACGCCCAAGGCGCATGCTCACGGGAAGAACCACAACCAAAGTTTTCACGTGCCAATAAAACCGAAGCCCCTTGGTAGCGCGCCTTATTCAAAACAAAATCAGGATTTAGTGGTCGGCCTGAATTATCTGCATCTGGCTGACCTTCATCTAAATAGCGAAGCTCATCAAATAAGTTAGGCCCAAAACCTGAACGTTTAATGGATTTTAAAAATTGCTTAGGGATAATCATATCCGTATCAATATTGGCACGGTCCATTGGAGCCACAATGCCTGAACGTTTTTCAAATGCTTTCATTATGCTCTCCTTAAGCTTCTAACGTAAATTCACGAACATCAACAAAATGACCGGCAATCGCAGCTGCCGCCGCCATTGCAGGACTAACTAAATGCGTACGACCACCATAGCCTTGACGACCTTCAAAATTACGATTTGAAGTAGATGCGCAATGCTCTCCACTGCCTAACTTATCGGCATTCATTGCAAGACACATAGAGCAGCCTGGCTCACGCCATTCAAAACCAGCTTCTACAAAAATTTTGTCCAACCCTTCTTTCTCAGCTTGCTCTTTTACCAAACCAGAACCAGGGACAACCAAAGCTTGCTTAACTGTATCTGCTACTTTATTACCCTTTGCTACCTCGGCAGCTGCACGTAAATCTTCGATACGGCTGTTGGTGCAAGAACCAATGAACACACGATCTAATTCAATATCAGTAATGGCCTGGCCAGGCTCAAGACCCATGTATTTATAAGCACGCTCAAAACCACTGCGCTCTACATCGTCTTTTGCGTCTTGTAACTTAGGTACAAAACCATCAATCGTTGTTACCATTTCTGGGGAGGTGCCCCAAGTAACTTGCGGTTTAATATCTTCTGCCTTGATTTCAACTACCTTATCAAAAACAGCGTCTTCATCTGACACAAGATCAGCCCAAGCTTCTACCGCTTGCGCCCAATGATCGCCTTTTGGTGAATAGGTGCGACCTTTCACATATTCGGCTGTTAGCTCATCAAACGCTACCATACCTACACGAGCACCTGCTTCGATCGCCATGTTACACATGGTCATACGACCTTCAATACTCATAGAACGAATAGCGCTGCCACCAAATTCCATTGCACAACCATTACCACCCGCTGTACCAATTACACCAATCACATGCAGCACAACATCTTTACCTGTTATGCCTTTACCTAACTGCCCTTCTACACTGATCAACAAGTTTTTCATTTTGCGCTGAAGCAGACACTGAGTTGCCATTACATGCTCAACTTCAGACGTACCAATACCATGCGCTAATGCAGCAAATGCACCGTGCGTTGCGGTATGAGAATCACCACAAACAACCGTCATACCAGGTAATGTAGCCCCTTGCTCAGGACCCACTACATGCACGATACCTTGACGCTTATCTTGCATTTTAAATTCAACAATGCCGAATTCATCGCAGTTATCATCAAGTGTTTTCACTTGAATTTTAGACACCGGATCAAGAATGCCTTCAATACCCACGTCACGTTCTGTTTTTGTAGTCGGCACATTGTGATCTGGTGTCGCAAGGTTGGCATCTAAACGCCATGGCTTGCGCCCAGCAATACGTAAACCTTCAAATGCTTGCGGCGACGTTACTTCATGCAGTAACTGACGATCGATATAAATCAATGCTGTGCCATCTTCACGGGTTTTCACCACATGCTGATCCCATAATTTATCGTATAACGTTCTTCCAGCCATCATTCTCTCCTGCTTAAATATGCCTATCTTTTAATAAAACGTAGGCTACATAGTCTATTGATTAAGTATTCAATCATTTTACGCCCATATCACAGATAACTCTAATTCATATTTCTTATCAATTGCATTCCATTTAGGAATAGATAAACTTAAATTTAGACCAACATAGAGAAACTTATGGACACCCAATCATTGCAGGCATTTCTAGCCGTTGCCGAAACAGAGTCTTTCTCTTTAGCCGCCCAACGACTTCACATCACCCAGCCTGCGGTTAGTAAACGCATAGCCTTGCTTGAAGAAACTTTAAACAACCAGCTATTTGACCGCCTACCTAGAAAAGTCATCCTAACTCCTGCTGGTGAAGCGCTCATGCCAAAGGCAAAACATATCATTTCTGAATTACTGGAAATAAAAGCTGAGCTGGCAAATCTGAGTGGTGACATCAGCGGAACATTACGCATCGGCACAAGTCATCACATAGGCCTACATCACCTACCCCATCTATTACGTCAATTCCATACAGCCTACCCGCAAGTTAAGCTAGCCATGCAATTTCTGGGGTCAGAAGCAGCGTGTGAAGCACTCGCCCAAGGCGAGCTAGATATCGCCTTCGCCACACTACCATTAGAGAACCACCCTAAGCTTGATATGCAGCCAGTATGGCGAGACCCACTTAGCTTTGTTTGCGCACACACACACCCATTGGCAAAACTAAAAAAGCCAAGCCTAGACAACCTCGCTCAATTTGAAGCCATTCTTCCTGAGGCTAATACCGTTACTTTTGAGATAATTGAGAATGCATTCAAAAAAGAAGGCCTATCTTTACAAGCTGCCGTACCAAGTCGCTACAGAGAAACAATCAGTATGATGTCCAGCTATATGGAAACCATTAAAATGATGACAAGTGTAGGCTTGGGTTGGGCTGTTTTACCAGAGCATATGGCCTACGAAAAAGACTTACACAAACTCAATATCGGGCCTAAGCATTTTTATCGAGAACTAGGCGTACTACAAAGAAAAGGAAAGACACTAGGAACAGCGGGCAAAGCATTTCTAGCTATCCTTCCCAACACCCCCTAAAGGCAATTGGCTCAAACCCATACTACAGGTAAATTATTTGACCTAAGACAAGAGATAAGTAACACATAAGACTAAACTAAAAACAAATAACCCTAGGAAATAGCCCATGCTTGCAATCAATAATATTTTATTAGTTCTAGATCAAGAACTTGAAAACACAACCGCCATAAAGCGAGCGATGCAAATATGTAAGGAACATAATAGTAATCTTTTCATTACCACATACGTTTATAACCACGCATGTGAAGAAGGGTCTTTAAGTGATCTAGAATTACGTCATGACCTGAAAGCCCTACTGATAGAAAAATCACAAAAATGGGCTGATGATCTAATGGAAGTATTTTCTCTCCCAAAAGATACACCAATGTCAGTATGCTGGTGTAGCCATGCGTACCAAAGTGTATGGGATAATAGCCAGGATGATAGCTTTGACCTTGTAATTAAAGCCGCTGCAAATCACCACAGTATTCTCGATCGAGTAATGCAACATCAAGATTGGAACCTATTAAAGCTGTGCCCCGCTCCTATTTTACTTGTAAAAGATAAGCCTGCTTGGGAATCAAAAAACATACTGGCCTCAATTGATGCCACATCACTCGATGATGCCCACAAGGTTATTAACGAGCACATTTGTGAGTTCTCAGAACTCCTAAACAACGACAACCTTTATGATACACACCTAGTTAACAGCTACCCAATGATGTCACTTACCCTAGCCAGCCTCCCTGACACACCAATACCTGAAGACCTACAAGAGTACGTGGTAAATAAACATTTAGAGGCATGTGAAGCCATCGCCAATAAATACAACATACCAGCTGAGCAAACACACGTATTAGAGGGGGAGCCAGAAGAAATCATTACCACAGTAGCAAAAGGCATTAATGCTGACGTTATCATAATTGGGATTCTGCCCGAAGATGGCGTACAAGGCATTATTCTAGGAAGCACCCTTGAGCATGTAATGGATTCAACAAGCAGTGATATTTTGGCAATAAAAACTCAAGATGGGGTAAAAGCGATTGATAACGACTAATTTTGAAGCCCCCACAATGAATAAGCCGACTTAATCCAAAGAGATGCATCGGCTACAAAAAAGGCTTGTAGTTTTTAACTACCAGCGTTTTGTATTAGATAATCACCTTGTTACAAGTACGTTTAATACAACCTCATTAGGTACATACCTATTTGGTTACCCACAGATTCATTACCATCCTGATCTTTAAAGGTAAGCCAGCTTACATAAGCTCCCAGCGACACCCCCATAGAACCTCGAATTTCGACAGCAACCTTAGGTCCAAATGTAGGATCATACGTCTTAGTACTGCCTTCCCCTGTATACTCATGCACTCCGCGAGCAGTTAAACCAATTGCAAGACTACTCACCTGATTGGATTCAACCCACAACAAATCGCTCATTAAGTACGTTTGTGAATGCGTTGAATTACCAGTGCTAGACAATGCATAGTATCCAAGCCCTAAGCTTGTTCGAATACTACTCGAAGGACGCCCAGAAACAGCCCACGAATAACCAAAGTTTAAAGCAGGACCACCGCCCAAGGTTAAGTTTGGTAAATAATCCTCAGCTGACGCCAAGGTGCTTGCCCCACGCCCCATAGAAAACTGCCAATAAGCCCCTGACATTTTTTCAAAAGGCTGATTAAACCCCTCATCTGGGGTCAACAACTCTAACGATCCCAAAGGCAGATAACTGGCCGCTTTCCTTTTAGAAAATGGCGTAACACTATAACTCCAACTGGATCCTTGATGCTGCGTAGTATAAGACGCGTCTTCGCCATAAAGTTTGGGCTCAGTTCGAATTATAAAGCGAGCGACTTCTCGATCTAATTCCAATGGAACCGCTGCATATCGCCCTGTAGAACTTAGCTGCGTAAATCTCAATTGAGGCTTTTTAACCTCTAACAAAGCACCTGTTTTTGAATATAGTTCGACAACAGGATAAAAGAACCCCTCTCCTATTTCTGTTTTCTTAATATAAGTTCTTAGCTGAAGCACTAAACGAGAATGACCAACAGGTAAATCATACCCTTTATAGAAAGATCTCCCCGCAGGCAATTCAATCACACCATCTTCTAATTCTGGATCATCTTGCATACCAAAAGGCAGCGCTTGAAACTGATACACCGAATCAGATTGCATCTGATCCAGTTGCTGCATCTGCTCACGCACAGTGACTTGAGAACAGGCCCCCAATAAAAATACAAAAGACAATACCGTCAAACACTTAAAATACTGAGATTGTTTCAAACCACTATTCACCTTTTTCATATTCATTTTTGTTTTCACTAAAACGATGAGTCAAAAGATCAGTGTGATCCCTCAATAATATGGTCATTCGAAATAACTCTTCCATCACATCAACAATTCGCTCTCGATAAGCACTGTCTTTCATCGTACCGTCGTCATTAAATTCTTTCCAAGCCATAGCTACTGAAGATTGATTTGGAATGGTAAACATCCTCATCCATCGACCTAATATTCGCAAACTATTCACCGCATTAAACGATTGAGAGCCACCACTGACCTGCATAACAGCTAAAGTCCGGCCTTGCGTCGGTCTAACTGAACCCAAAGACAATGGAATCCAATCTATTTGATTTTTAATTACAGACGTCAAATTACCATGTATCTCAGGACTACACCAAACCATGCCTTCAGACCAGATTGCTAACTCATGTAGCTCTTTTACTTTTGGATGTGAGAAATTTTGACGATCAAACATTGGCAATTCAGCCGGATCATAAACACGAACATCAGCACCAAAAGACTCAAGGATTCTTACAGCCTCTAATGCAGCCTTTTTACTATACGATTCAGGTCTTAGCGAGCCGTATAAAACTAAAATACGAGGTGCATGATCGCTCATATTACTTGATGAAAGCGATTTTACCGTGCTTTCAATTGTATGATTTGGAACCAATGAATCAGACATACTCATAACCACTCATATATATATCTTTACGTTTACAGTGTTGGAATTATCACATACTAACTATTTAGCCACAAAAAAGCCCGCATTGCGGGCTTCAGATCTTATTTAATGCAATGATTATTGGAGTAAGTTTACTGGGGATATTTCATTCTGGTTCTCAAACTTCGTCATAACCAGTGCCACTTGCGACTGCCACTTATGATACTGAAAAGACAATAACTGCAATAACAGAGATACGTACTCAGCGAGCTCTTGAATCGTTATGTCTTTCGAGTCCTCTGGCAATACACCTAACTTAATGTCGAAATATTCCAGTATATGAATTCTTTTTCTATTTAAAGACACTTTTACGGGCTTACCTTTCAAGCGCTTCCGTAGTTCTTGCAGAATAAGCCAGACTTGTTGTTTTTCTGCCACGCCAGCCTGCAATATTTTAGTACTCACGCCATTGTGTAAACTATTAACAATCAAACTCAATGGGTTGTATGCCTCACCAATAGAAGATACTTCCTTTCTAACCTGCGCATAAAACTCTAAATTCGAGAACGCTCCCAAAACCTCTGATCTAGCTGACATATCCAAATGATTTAAAGCAACAAAAGCTCTCTGATAAAACACCTGATCCATGGCTTCCATATGATAAAGCGACTGCTGATATTGGGCGCGCATATGCTCAAGGTAGGATTCTGATTCACCCTTAGACAACACTTCGTTACCAATGTATTTTTTAAGCGGCAGTTTCGATTGTACAAGCCTTTGTATCACATACGCTTTATGAATACGCTTAAGTAGATTCGCCGATGCAGCTTGTTGCTTTCTATCCTCTACGCGATATCGTCGAATGTAATCGATACTGGATTGGATATCGAACTGAGATATATCTCGCTCTTCCGAGGGCTCAAACCTCAATACTCTAGTCTCGATACGACCGTCAAAATAACGATGAGCCAGCTTATTTAACTTCTCTTTTTTAAGCTGTAACTGCCTAATTTTATCAGAAGAAATACAATGCTCGTCAGGTGCCTCGATACCCGTACTAATATAATCAAGCAGAGTAATTTCCTTCGTAATAAGCGATGCTCTTTCAAGTAAGATTGAAGCAGGTACCTTAGCCGTCAATACGCCTTTATGATTGAGTTCACTCGCATGATTCAACCGAACCGAGTCACTTGGGCAAAAACGAGTCACCTCTTTATCTGCGTGCTCATCAAATACTCTTTCAATATAAGCAGGCGATTTTTTAGCTTCAAGTGCAACCGCCAAAGCATAATCGTCTAATAAGTAACCTTCTTTCCACGCCCAATCATTTTGCCTAGAAACAGCCGCTTGTGACTTTTGTATTAATCTAAGCTGATGAAGCATGCTTGAGAAGTCATCCGAACCTACCACTGAAATGGCAGCAGCATCTGTTTCCAGCTCTATTTGCCTGCTTTTCCAAGCGGTTAATTGACGATGAATTATAAACATACAAGAAAAGGTACTTTGCTGAACAATATGAATGCGCTGCCAAATCCAAAGCTCCGCATACTCAAGCTTTGAAAGCTCTTCTTTCTGCATTCGACCTAGTAATTTCTGGTGAAATTTATCTTGCCCAGAGGCCCTAAAATACAACCACTCACTAACATGATGCATTAAATAGAAAGCCAGCTTCTTTTTCTTATTTCTAAAGTGAGACAGCTCGTGGGAAAGCATGGCTGCCAATTGATTTACAGACATCCCCATGAGAAGAGGTGCGCCAATCACTATCTTGTATTCATCCCTATAAATACTATTTACACCAGAACATGCATCTACACGCAAAGCTGTTTCATTATTTATTTCAATGCGCCTAGGTGGTTTAACCTTTAAATGACGACTTAATTCTGTTGTTAGAGACTTAAGCGCTGGCGCCTCATGTTCCTGTAACACACGACCATGAAAAGATTTAAAACCACCAAATAAAGGTCGTATCAATATATATAACAATCCAAATGCAAGTACCGCTGGAGATAGCCACAGTGTTGCCTCTATATATTGTTCATTTTCCACATACTGAACAACGGGCAAACTAAAAACGATAACGGTTGCTGCCACAACAGCAAATACCGCTGAAATGTAAATCATTGGAATGAATAAACTGACCGCTTCTACAAATATTAGCTCTAAAGACTCTTTTAAATCGACACTATCAATCGACATAGAGCCTTTAAATGATTTGGTAAAATATTCTGATAACTTCTGACTATTCGCGCTAGGTGCTGGAGTCGATTTTTTATGGGCAGAATTTTTTGCTTTTTTACTGGCTGTTTTCCAATCAATTTCGGAATCATTTTCGGCAACCGGGCTGACAGCCCTAAGTGGACCAGTCAGGTGGCGTCTGGATGCAAAATTTGCAAACATTAAGCTTACCTTCTATATACAACGATACGTATTATGAATTTTAAAAAATAACACTATCCCATATTTCGCTACAATTACACACATATATAAACATTTGACTGATTCACACATTAAAAACAATCAAAAGCAGGCACTGAGTAGCTTCAAGATTTAATTGGCAGCATTGTTCTTTCTAATATCTTCCGCATAACAAAACTTGAATGCACGCCCGTAACCCCTGGTATACGAGTTAACTTACCTAATAAAAACTCTTGATAAGCGTTCATGTCAGCTACCATAACTTTCAACACGTAATCAGCGCTTTGACCCGTAATCAAATAACATTCTAAAACTTCATCACTATCCGATACAGCATTCTCAAATGCTTCAAATCGCTCAGGCGTATGGCGATCCATACTGATGGATATTATTGCCATTAAATCTAAACCCAATTTTTTAGCATCCAGTAATGTCACTGTTTTTAAAATCAAACCTGACTCCTCAAGTGCTTTTACACGTCTTGAGCATGGACTAGCAGACAGCCCTATCTTGTCTGCCAATTCAAGATTACTGATAGAGCCATTATTCTGTAGCTCCACTAGAATTCTACGATCAGTACGATCTAACTCCATAACCCCTCCTTTAATAAAACCGATTAACCCATAAAAACTAATACAGTGACATAATACACCAATATAAATAGAATTATTAGAGATATAAACCTCAAACCAATCAAAATCATGCAATATTAGCAAGCAATAACCTCATACTAAGACCTATAATTACCCTACTTGATCAGCTAGACAAACCACAAGTTAGTCCATAGCCAAGGCAAGCCAAAAGCCTGCCTTGCAAGTATCGCTAAATTAACAGCCTATTACTTTATACGAGACGTATCATGTTTGATCATACTAAGTACCGCCCATTTCCAAGCGTTAACAAACCTAATCGCAATTGGCCAAGCCAAAGCATTACAACGGCTCCAATCTGGTGTTCTGTTGACCTACGAGATGGAAATCAAGCTTTGATCGAGCCAATGAACGTCGAACAAAAGCTATTAATGTGGGACTTATTAATCGACATGGGCTTTAAAGAAATCGAGATTGGCTTCCCCAGTGCATCACAAACTGACTTTGATTTTGTAAGGACTTTAATCGAGCAAAATAAAATTCCAGAAGACGTAACCATCCAAGCATTGGTACAAGCAAGAAGCGCTTTGATAGAGCGTACATTTGAGTCATTAAAAGGCGTAAAGCAAGCCATCGTGCACGTCTACAATTCAACTTCTCCAGTACAGCGGGAAAAAGTATTTAATTTAGATAAGAAAGGCATCGTTGATATCGCTACTTTTGGGGCTAAAACCGTAATGGAATGTGCCGAAAAACAAACCGATACTAAATGGACTTTCCAATATAGCCCTGAAAGTTTTTCAGGCACCGAAATAGATTTTGCAATTGATGTCTGCAATCACGTTATTAATACATGGGCACCAACCCCAGATAACAAATGCATCATTAACTTACCAGCAACGGTTGAATGTGCGATGCCGAATGTATTTGCCGATCAGGTAGAGACCTTTTGTGAAAATATTATCAATCGAGATAATGTAATCATCAGCATTCATACTCATAACGACAGAGGGAGCGCCATTGCCGCTGCCGAATTGGCCATATTAGCCGGTGCAGATCGGATTGAAGGCACATTAATGGGAAATGGAGAGCGCACTGGAAACATGGATATCATTACCATGGGAATGAACTTGTATAGTCAGGGCATAGACCCTAAATTAGATTTCTCTGATGCCCATAGAATCACAACTGTAGTAGAGGAATGCACAAAAATCCCCACACACGCACGCCATCCATGGATGGGCGACTTAGTTTATACTGCTTTTAGTGGCTCCCACCAAGATGCTATTAAGAAATGTTTATCTCAGCAATCAGAACATGAGCCATGGGATGTTGCATACCTGCCCATTAACCCAAGTGACATTGGCAGAGATTACCAAAGTGTAATTCGTGTAAACAGCCAAAGTGGTAAAGGTGGTATTGCTTATATATTAGAATCTAAATACAACATTCAATTGCCACGTTGGATGCAAATTGAAATAAGCCAAGCGGTTCAAGCCTATACTGAAACTCACCAATGTGAAGTAACTGCCGATATTATCTGGGATATTTACCAAGAAAATTTTGGCGCGAGAAATGATGATATTTCTTTAACCCATTATCAGGTCTCAAATAATGAAGGCAAAGAAAATATAGAAGCCAACATTCATCACTCTGGAACTGAAACCCAAATAGTCGGAACAGGAAACGGAGCTATTGATGCTTTTTGTAAAGGATTATCAAAACAATACAGCTGCTTAATCGACATCAAACAATTTGATCAGTGCTCAATGGGGGATACTAAAAATGCCATCGCCATGGCTATGACGCACATGACAATTAACGGACAAAAAATTATCACCTCAGCCACTGACACCGATACGCTTAGAGCTTCATTAATGAGTATATTAATTGGGCTTAACCGTTTCTCACAACAAACTAAAATCGAAGCAAAAATATAAAAACCCTACGAACCAATACTGAACTTTCTTTCTTAGACAACTCAATATCTTTCAATGTCCCGCCCTGAAATACGTTGACAGTTTTTAAAATGGCCAGTTATTAGCTGGCCTTTTTTTTATTTTGGATATCCTGTTATTTCTTTTATTTGTTTATAGAGTGGCTGCAATCGTTTATACATTTTCAAATACACATTTTTATATAATTGATCATACATTTTAGTTGCTTGATAATCTGGCTCAAACACTTCACCTACACGAGTCATCTTCTGAATGGCTATATCATAATTTGCATGTAACCCAAGTCCTACGGCTACGTTAATCGCCGCTCCCAACCCTGATGTTTCATAAGTACTTGGTCTTTCTGCAGACAATCCAAAAATATCGGCCGTTAACTGCATCGCTGCATCGCTTTGACTTCCACCACCACTTATTCTTAACTTGGTTATTTTAATGCCACTTCTTTTTTCAATTTTTTCTTTGCCTTCTCGTAAGCCATAAGCCAAACCTTCTAAAATTGAACGATATAAGTGGGCTCGAGTATGAACATCACCAAAACCAATCACAGCACCCTTAGCTTCCGGCCCCGGCACACGAGTACCGGGAGACCAATAAGGCTGCAACATTAAACCCATAGAACCTGCCGGTACCGAATTAACTAGCTCATCAAATAGTGCTTCAGGTGACACACCTTTTTCATGGGCTATTTGCTGCTCTTTAAGGCCAAATTGTTTTTTAAACCAACTGACCATCCAAAAGCCCCGATATATCATCACTTCAGTATTATACGAATCAGGAATGGCCGCTGGGTAAGGCGGTATAAACATAACCGGCTCAACGTATTTTTTGGTGGTTGTATTTATAGTTGCGGTTGTACCGTAACTTAAGCAACCTATGTGCGGATCATTACCACCGCTACCAATTACTTCACACGCTTTATCTGATGCTGCCGCCACAAGTGGCAATCCGACAGGCAAACCCAAATGTTGTGCAGCAATATCATGTAAATACCCAAGAGTTTCGCCGGGCTTTACTAAGTCAGGAAGCATTGAATCTTTAAGATCAATAACTTTCCATTTCCAATCAAGCTTACCTGCCCATTTGTGATTTTTATAATCAAACGGTAAGTAGCCTACTATGCAACCCACTGAATCTTTAAACTCACCAGTGAGTCGATGAGTTAAATAACCACTTAACAAAAGAAATTTATGCGTTTTCTTCCAAATTTCAGGTTGGTTTTGAGCCAGCCATGGCGCTTGTGCTTTACGCTGAAACCCTTCGATAACATGCGTTAAACCTAAGCATTTAAACATCAAACCCCAAAGGCCAGATATTGGCTTTTCAATCTCCGCCTGACGCTGATCCAACCAAGTTATAGCTGGTCTTAAAGCACTACCATTTTCATCGACATTAATAATAGTGCCTCGCTGAGTGGTTAAACCAACACCCACCACCTGCTCAGGCTTAACATCAGTTGAAGACCAAAGTTCTTTGCAGGCCAAGCCTAAACTATCCCAATATAGTTCTGGATCTTGCTCCGCCCATCCTGGGTGCTTTGAAAAATAAGGCTCTATTTCGATCTTACCCTTTGCCACCAGTTGACCATCAAGATCAAACAGTAACGCCCTGACACTCTGAGTGCCATTATCGATAGAGAAAATATAATTTTTCATTTAAATGCCGTTGGCCATTATTTCTTGGCTAATTCTTATTATTAATAAATACACAATCGTTAATGCAATGACGGCAAACTGTAGGATTTTTTCAGTATCCCCTGGTACCTAGACCACTCACTCGACCATTCCGATTCATCCCATTGCATTTCTTTTATGCATATTTCTTTGATTTTATCTTTAACAATCAAACCTCCATCACGACAAAACAAACCAATTCGGGTGCGCCTTAATAAAATATCGTCTAGGTGTTTAACTTGCTCATGACGAGCAGCGTATCGTAATTGTGCCCAATACGTTTTTGTTCCAGGAATCAAAGCCCAGCCATCGGCTTCAACACAGTCGCATACCTCTTTGATTTTTCGACCATAAAAACCAGTCAATCTTTTTTGAATATCAGGATCTAATTCTTTTAATACTCCAGGAATATCTGTTGCACCCCTAAAGATATTTTGACCTCTATCTTTCCATTTTAACTGTGGTAAATAACGATTCGCCGCTTTTAATACATCCAGTGCAATTAGTCGAAAGGTTGTTAACTTCCCACCACTGACTGTTATTAATCCGTGATCATCCCAAATACTGTGGTCACGTTTTTCTGATGATGGATTTATACCTCCATCTGAAACAATTGGGCGAACACCTGCGAACGTTGAAACCACGTCGCGTTCCGTTATTTTGGAGTTAGGAAATAAGTGATTTACAGCATTAATTAGGTAATCTACTTCATGCTGCTGAATAACAGGCTCGACACCATTCATAACTGGATTATCAAGATCTGTTGTGCCAATTACTGTCATACCTTCCCAGGGATAAACAAACATGCTGCGACCATCAACCGGATGCTTCAGTGTGATACTTTGAGACAGAGGCAATCGCCAGTTTTGTAAAACCAGATGACTGCCTCGTAGCGGTCTAATCTTGGCTTTACCACCATGGTCTTCCCTAAATTTATCAGCCCAAGCACCTGTGGCACTCACAATAACTTTCGCTCGAACAGTTAACGTTTCAGAGCAACCTTCAATATCAACAGATAATGAACCTATATGACCATTGGTTTTTATTACATTAGTTGCAGCCGCATAATTCAACAGTGTCGCACCATCACGCTCAGATTCCTGTAACACACGTAACACCAAGCGACAGTCATCTGTCACTGCATCGGCAAAACGAGTCGCTCCAATCAACCCTTCAGTGTTAATACTGGGTAGCTGATATTGTGCTTCATCTTTATTTAAAAATTTACGGTAACGCTGCCCAGCAAAGCCATCATATAACGCTAACAAGCTATTAAAGATAAAGGGCCCGGGAAACTGTCTTTTATAGTGCGGCCAGCTAAACGGTAATATTTCTACCAAACCAGGGGCTTCATCCATTAGTCGTTCACGTTCTTTCACGCTATGACTTGTCAGCTTTATATTACCAGCCGCCAAATATCTTAGACCACCATGTACCATCTTAGAAGATCGACTTGATGTTCCCCATGAAAAATCCTTTTGCTCTAACAATAAAACATTAAGACCTTGGCGAGCTGCTTCTCTGACGACACCTGCACCAGTAATTCCACCACCAATTACCACCAGATCCCATTCAGCTGTATTCCGAATAAGATCAATATTTTTTTGTCTTAACTGTTCATGCAAAGGTTCTGTAAGACCCAACTTCATGATTCATCCTTTTGGCGCTAGCCGAACTTTATTAGTTATTTTTCTTTTATTTCAAGCAAGGTACCCGGATTAAGCTGTTGCTTAGGATCAAAATGCTCAACAATACTGTGAAGTGCACTCATTCCAAGCTCACCTTTTTCGGCTGCCATATAAGGTGCATGGTCTTTACCCACACCATGCTGATGAGAAATAGTCGCTACACCATTGGCCACACTTTTACATGCGGCTGCTTTAATTAGTTTCCAGCGATCTAATGTTTTTGCATAACTGTCAGCATTAGGGAAAACATACGTTGTATAAATGCTGCACCCTTGCGTGTACATATGTGATAAATGGGTATAAACATGAGGTACAATACCCTCTTCTTTTAAAGAGGTTCTAACAGCCTCTTCCATTGCATCCATTTGCCCTGTTACACGATGCCAATCGGTTGCCGTCTCAAAGGTATCTACCGCATAACCTTCTAACCAAAGGTTCTCGCGTAAATATGGAAATTTGAATCGATTCTCAGCCCATTTTTCTCCCATCATTTTAGGGCCTTTTACTCCCCCAAATGACTTAAGAATTTTTAGTGCCTGCTTTAGTGATAAGGTATTTTGTTTTTTATTACCCGTCACACCAAAAGTAAGCATACATTTTCCATCCGCTACACCGCGAAATGATAAATATGTTTCTAATAATTTAATTTGTTTTTCATGGCCAGCTAGTTTCAATTGAGTTTCAGTTTCTAAAGCATTTGAGACTCGCAGCATGGATAACGGAATTTTATCTTGAACAATTCTTTTAACCGCATTTTTTGCACTTTCAAAACTTGGTAAGAAGACAGCTAAAAATTTCTCTTCTTCTGGCAAGGGTGTTACACGTACACTTACTTCTGTGATAATGCCCATTCGGCCCTCGCTACCCATAACCACTTCACGTAAATCTGGACCGGCAGAAGACGCAGGTATAGTCGGTACTACTAGATTGCCTTTTGGAGTCACCATAGTACAACCTGCAAACATTTGTTCTATTCGCCCATAACGTAAAGACTGCTGGCCACTAGAGCGGCTAGCCACCCAACCACCTAGAGTAGATAACTCCCAAGATTGAGGGTAATGTCCCAACGTATAACCTTTAGCCCGCAGTTGTGCTTCAACTTGCGGCCCAGGCACTCCCGCTCCGAACGTGGCAATTTGGCTTTCGGTATTTAGCACGATCAATTGATTCATATGCCCCATATCAATAGTCAAAACCGGCACATCCGATTGCAATGGATTAATATGGCCTGCCACACTTGTGCCGCCACCATATGGAATGACATGTATATTATTATCGTAAGCAAACTGTAATAGCTCTTGCACCTGCTCTGTCGACTCAGGAAAGGCAACGCCATCTGGAAACACACCAAAATCCCCACTGCGCATAGCCAGCCAATCCGGTAGGCTCTGGCCTCTTGCATGACGAACACGCTGTTCTTTATCTGTAGAAATTAAAGCATGCTGAGGCAATCGACTCTGCGGCACATGTTTGCATACATCAGATAATTCAATATCTGGTAATACAGGACCTTTTGCTACTTTAGAAACCAAAAAACCCATACCCGATGCTGGGGTCTTCATCGAAAAACCATCATCTCCCCAACCATTCCAACGACGCATATTCTGTTCCTTAATAAAATTCTTGTTCTATATTATTCTAATTTGATGAATAGACCTTCTAATCATCTATGGTTATGATGCCTATATTAACTTTGGCTCATTTGGATACACCGACCAATAATGCCAATGTCAGTGCAAATAAAGTCACAACAATAAAAATCGCTATAAAGCACACATTATGAATCAATTAGGTTACGCATCTTCACCCGCGGTACTGCAGTACTTAAAAGCAGCGGCCGACTATGGACTATCTCCTGAAACGATCCTCAATGAGAATCATGTGAGTCTTGAGATCCTTAACAATAATCTTAAACGCATCAGCGGTGAAGATTTTCAACGAATTATTAGTTATTTAATTGAAAAAACAGATGATCCTTGTTTTGGATTAAAGAGTTCTCGCTATGTTCAAGCGGGTTCTTATAGTGTTTTGGGTTATATGCTCATGAATTGCAAAAGTTTAAAAGAAGCATTAAGCAAAGCACCCGCCTACGAGCGCCTTGTTGGCGACATGGGAGTCAGTGAAATAACACCCCTAAACAATGGTGAAACTGAATTACGCTGGAACTGCAATTACTCAGACACTAAGGTTCGACCACACATGATCGCGAATGTATTAGGATCGTGGGTCAACTTTGCTCGATTCTTAGTGGATAAGCCTGAAGGCAAGCCTAAACAAGTTTGGTTTGAATTTTCACAACCAAACAACCATAGTTCACTTCAATTCCAGTCAATGTTTAAGTGCCCTATTAAATTTAACGCTCCCTATAGCGCACTCTTTATGGACGACCATCTATTAAATTTACCTATGCGGCAGCCTGACGAACAACTATTAAAAACGCTTGAGAACCACGCTGAAATTTTAATGGCCGATATCAGTGATAAACAACCATTACCAATTCAAGCTAAAAATGTCATTCGCGGCCTGTTATTGGAAGGGGTCCCTAGAAAAGATATGGTTTCAAAACGACTAGGTTTAACCGAAAGGACATTCCAGCGAAAACTGCAACAATATGACTGCAGCTACCAACAGCTATTAGATGAAATCAGATTGGAACAGGCAAAAGAACTTTTAACGAAAACCGAGCTTCCGGCACAAGAAATTGCAATACGACTCGGATTTAGCGAGCCAAGGTCATTCCACCGTAGTTTTAAAAAATGGCTGAACACGACTCCGGGAGAGTACAGAGACACCCACAAAAAATAATATACTGTTATTTTTAAACCGCTAATTTTAAAATAAAAAAACGCATCAAGTCTCTTTTAGCGTAATAACATTCGCATGAAGCATGTGTAGTAAACTGAAAAAATGACGCCACCCTAGAAAAATACCGATGGCACAAAGTTCTGCGGACACTAAAATAAAGGCCAAATAATTATAATAAATTGCAGAGCAATGCTTAGCCGACTCTATAACTTACATATGATGAGACTAGATCGCTCCGCTATATAATTTTATAAGGTATGCGTAGGGCGATCAGAGGATAATGCGCCTGCTAGGTGAGTTTCTATTTTATTTCGGGCCACATTGTCTTCAGCGAATTGTACACCCACTCCAGAGGCCTTGTTACCCTGAGCCCCCTTAGGCGTAATCCAGATCACTTTACCAGCAACAGGTATTTTTTCTGGCTCATCCATCAGACTCAAAAGCATGAACACTTCATCGCCCATGACATAATTTTTGTTCGTCGGAATAAACAATCCGCCATTTTTAATAAATGGCATGTATGCGGCATAAAGAACCGCCTTATCTTTAATAGTAAGGGATAGAATTCCGTTACCTGGTCCAAATTTAGGAGCCATAAAACTACCTTTTTATTGTATGGTGCTGACACCGTGCTAGGCACGAGCTTGGCCCAATAATGAAATCCAGTCAATTAGCAATGTCTCAATTAACATCTGCGGGTTAGGATTTGCCTGACCTCTTAATGCTTGCTGAGAAAAGATCGCTTTTTCTAACATTTTTTCTAATTGCCCATAATCACAGTTTTTTGCTAATTTAGCGGTCAATACTGACAACTCAGGCACCGAGAGAGCTTGACCTGAGATACCTGATTTTAGCTTTTGAACATCTAGAATTAACTCATAAAACCACTGCAAGACGCTTGATGTATCCCAGTTTTTCCACTTAGCCATTAATTCATTCCAATGGCTACCGCCGTTATTCAGATCCAGCATTCCCTGACAGAACTGCATATATTGAACATGAATACCCTGTTCAATCATATTAAGCGCTCGTAAGGGTGCACCTTTTGCCAGCCTTAAAACACTATCTACAGATGTCTCTTGGCTATTCGCGCTCAACCAAGATAAACCTTGATCCCATGTAGGTGGGTACATTTCAAATTGCTGACAACGGCTTTTAATTGTAGCAAGCAAACCACTAGGCTGATGACTGTATAATAAAAGTGTCACCTGCCCACTAGGCTCTTCTAAGCTTTTTAATAATGCATTAGAAGCGTTGTTATTCATTGCCTCTGAAGGGCCTAACAAGATCACCTTACCATGACCCTTTTGCGGGGTAGTATTAACAAAATCAGTGACTTTCCTGATCTGCTCTATCTTAATTTGCTTTCCAACTTCCTCAGGTTCAACCATCAACAAATCAGGATGACTACCTGCTTCATATAGGTGACAACTGGAGCACTGCCCACAAGGCTGAACAGCTTGATCAGAAGAGCATAATAACTTTTGTGCAAATTCTCGAAGCAGTAACCGCTTGCCAATACCTTCTGGCCCAACCACCAGCAATGCATGCCCTAAACGACCCGTTAAACTCTGCTGAGTTAACCGGCTCCACAATGGCTCGGTCCAAGGAAGCGCTGCAGCCACTTTCATCAATTATTCACTTTTTTAAGCAATGTGCTTAAAGTTGCTTCTATATTCATTTTCACATCACTGAGCGGTTGTGTTGCATCGACTATTTCATAACGTTCAAATTGGCTGGCACGGGTTAAAAACATCCCCCGTACACGATTAAAAAAAGCTAAGTCTTCAGCCTCTATTCGATCGGCTTCGCTACGAGCTGAAGCTCGTGCTCTTCCTACTTCAACCGGAGCATCCAGTAACAAAGTTAAATCCGGCTGCCTATCACCGTGTACCAATTGCTCTAACTGAAATATCCAGTCTAAATTCAATTGACGACCACCACCTTGATACGCATAAGTGGAGTCTGTAAAACGATCACAAATAACCCAAACACCCTTATCTAAAGCCGGCTCTATTTTTTCTTGTAAATGCTGAGCGCGCGAAGCAAACATCATAAGCAATTCAGCTTTATCAGAAACATCACCACCATGAAGTAATAAGTTTCGCAACTGCTCACCTAGGTCTGTGCCACCAGGCTCTCGTGTTAAAATACTGTCTATGCCTTTTGATTGGAGCCAAGATTGAATAAAAGCGATATTAGTACTTTTACCAACACCCTCTATGCCTTCAATGGTTATAAACTTACCCTGCATGATTACTTCTTATCCGGTGTTGATCTATATTGCGCGCTGTCTTTACGTTTATTGATTTGATATTCACGCACTGCTTTGTTGTGCTCTGCCAATGTACTTGAAAAATAATGTCGCCCATCACCCTTTGCAACAAAAAATAATTCATCACCTTCTTCAGGATGCAAAGCAGCATATATTGCTTCTTTACCTACCATGGCGATTGGGGTTGGTGGCAACCCTTTAATACGATATGTGTTGTAGGCTGTTTTTTCGCGTAAATGCTTACGCCTAATATTACCCTTATATCGATCCCCTAACCCATAAATGACGGTTGGGTCAGTCTCTAAACGCATACGTTTTTCTAAACGCCTAACAAAAACGCCTGCTATTTTCTCTCGTTCATCTGGAGCTGCTGTTTCTTTTTCAACGATAGAAGCCATAATCAATGCTTCGTATGAATTCTTATATGGCAAGTCTTCCTCTTTTTTCTGCCATTGCTCAGCCAATACTTTTTCTAACCTAAGCTGAGCTCTTACTAATATCTCAGATGCTCTAGTATTCCGATCAAACAAATAGGTATCAGGGAAAAAACGACCTTCGGGATGCCCTGTAAGCCCTAAAAATGGCATAAGCTCATTAACATCTGATGGAATATCCTGAATTAATTTATCATGACTCGCTATGCGTCGAAGCGTTTCCTTTATATTAAAACCTTCCACCAAGGTAATTTTATACTTTACCGTTTTTCCAGAAACCAACATATTTAATACGTCTAAACTGCTCATATCAGACGTTAATTCATAATCGCCGGCTTTTGCATTTCTTGCCTTACCACTTATCTTGGCCACCAACATAATGAATCGACTGTCTTCCAAAACACCGTCGTCTTCAAGCTTGGTAAAAAAACGTGTTAGCGGGGCACCCCTTTCAAACGTTTTAACCAAGGGTGCTTCTGTGTTTAAAGATGTATTTAAATGATAAATACCATAAGCCCCAAAACTTATGAGCCAAATGACGAGCATCAAACCGATTACACCGTAACGTTTATTCATTGTATCTCCGCTTATCCATAAGTGTTTGCAGCTGCTTGGTTATAGTACCGACATTCAATACACGCTTATCAATGCTTTTTACAGGCAATATACCTATCACACTATTACAAATAAAAGCGCTCTGAAAAACATTCATATCATCAGACTTAATGTCTATGACCTGTACATCTATATTACTCTTTTCACACAACTCAAAAATAGTGCCGCGCATCACACCTTTAACACCTGACAAGTCTAACTTGGGCGTATAAAGAACAGATTCTCGTTCAAAGAAAATATTACTCATAATTCCTTCTACAACATTACCCAAATGATTTTGCATTAGGCCTTCATATTCTGTATCTAACTCTTGCCTCGCCAATACATTCTCTAATCTATTAAGGTGCTTCATTCCTGACAACTGCGGATTAATTGAGCACTGTGTACTGCAAAATTTCAAGTCGACGCCAATTTGATACAGATTACAGTCAATTACCGGTAACGGATTATAAAAAAAAGTGATATTTGAGGTCAGCCCTTTTGGTACAGCATAGCCTCTGGCGCTGTCTCCACGAGTGACCAGTACTTTTAACACACCGCTGTGTAATTCAGATTTACTAATAATATCAGCCAATGTATTTGAAATATGTAAACTCAAATCGCTTTCTTTATTAGAAATAGATAATCGAGATAAGCTTTCAACCAAGCGATTGATGTGCCTTTCAAAATTTTGCGGCTTATCATCAAGTATAAGAATGGTTTCAAATACACCATCTCCAAACTGTACTCCACGGTCCCATGAGTCTATCTGCCCTCTGTACACTCCCCGATCAACAACCCACATAATTATTTAACCAAACTAAATATGAGAGAGCCATTAGTACCACCAAAACCAAAAGAATTACTGAGCACATGCGACAATTGAACATCCCTTGCGGTATTAGCTACATAATCTAGGTGGCAGCCGTCCTCTACATTTTCTAGATTGATGGTTGGGGCTATTTTCTGATCAATTAATGACTGGATAGAAAAAATCGCCTCTATGGCACCCGCAGCACCTAGTAAATGGCCTGTCATTGACTTGGTAGACGATACAAGAGCATGCTTACCAATAGTAGATTCGATGGCCCGACTTTCTGCCACATCTCCAGCAGGAGTGGATGTACCATGGGCATTTACATATTGAACATCATCACCATTTAAACCTGCATCTCGTAGTGCATTAGCCATAGCTTTAGCTGCACCCTCTCCATTTTCTGGAGGACTTGTCATATGAAAAGCATCATCACTCATGCCAAAACCGGAGACTTCAGCAAGTATCGTAGCACCCCGCTTTTTAGCAAACTCGTATTCTTCTAGTACCAATGCCCCAGCACCATCTCCCAAAACAAAACCATCTCGATCCTTATCCCAAGGCCTAGAAGCAGCTTCAGGGTCGTCATTACGTGTAGACATTGCTCTTGCAGCACAAAAACCCGCCATACCACTTGGCGTGCACGCCGCTTCAGCTCCACCTGCAACCATCACATCGGCATCACCATAGGCAATGGTTCTTGCTGCATATCCAATGTTATGAGTGCCTGTTGTGCATGCGGTAGAAATGGCAAAGTTAGGGCCTGTAAACCCAAATTTCATAGCCACATGCCCTGAGATCATATTAATAATTGATGCTGGAATATAGAAAGGACTTACTCGCCTAGGACCTGAATTTAAAAGTTGCGAATGATTGTGTTCAATTGTACCCAAACCACCGATACCCGAACCAAGCGCACAACCAACCCTATCAAGATTTAATGAAGAAGCATCCAATAGTCCAGAATGCTTTATGGCCTCGTCGCAGGCCAATAAACCATATTGTATGAATGTGTCCATTTTTTTGGCATCTTTCGCAGAAACTACATCCCCTAAAGTGAAATCAGAGATAGTACCTGCAAATTTCGTAGCGTAAATACTGGCATCAAAATGTGTAATAGGTGAAATACCACTTTTACCATCTAGTAAATTCGACCAACTTTGTGATGCTGAATTTCCGACAGGAGTAATCGCCCCTATTCCAGTCACAACAACTCTACGCTTTGCCATATCAAGCCCTAATATTTACGCGAGAAATAAAAAAGCCGCCCTAAAGTTGGCGGCTTTTCATTTACAACACCCTAAGAATTAAAGGTGAGCTGTAATGTAATCAATTGATTCTTGTACAGTCGTTAACTTCTCAGCATCTTCATCAGGAATTTCAGTTTCAAATTCTTCTTCTAATGCCATTACAAGTTCAACAGTATCTAGTGAGTCTGCACCTAGATCTTCAACGAAACGAGATGTCGCTTTAGCTTCGTCTTCTTTAACGCCTAACTGTTCACATACAACTTTTTTTACGCGCTCTTCAATGCTGCTCATAATTTATCCTATTTATTTTTTAGAGCCAAAATGCCCTGAAACTTAATTTTCGACATTATACCCCTCTTTTCAGATGGGTAAACCTATCGTGACAATGTCAGGTGTATGGATTCTGATTTATCCCAGAATAAAATCAAGTACCGATGTCGTTTTTGCGAACTTATGCGTCTGTATAGGCCAATTTCACCATTAATAATGGCTATTTTAGCCCATATTAAGCCCACCATTTACATGGAGTACCTGCCCCGTAATATAGGCAGCATCTTCAGAAGCTAAAAAAGAAACCGCTTTAGCGACTTCTTTAGGCTCCCCATAACGACCTAATGGTATATTTTTCATCATACTGACCTTCTGGTCATCGGTCAGCTCATTAGTCATATCTGTTGCAATAAAGCCGGGGGCAACGGAATTTACAGTAATATTTCGACTGCCAATTTCATACGCAAGGGAACGTGTAAACCCCTCAACACCTGCTTTACTTGCACAATAATTAACCTGTCCAGGATTACCCATAGAACCAACTACCGAACTAATGTTAATAATTCGGCCCACTCTTTGCTTCATCATCCCCTTAAGAAAACCTTTTGTAACACGAAAAACACCACTCAAATTAGTATCAATCACATCATCCCAATCAGAATCTTTCATGCGCAACATCAAGTTATCACTTGTGATACCGGCATTATTAACCAGTACAGCAACAGCCCCCTTAGCCGTAACACTTGCACAAAAGTCACCACAACTCTCTTTATCAGCTAGATCTAATATAAATGCCGTGCCATTTTCACCAAGCTGCTCAATAATTTTTTCAACACCACCTTCTGAAGTGGCTGACGCAATAACAAAATAGCCTGAACTTACCAACTCTGAAGCAATTGCTTTCCCAATTCCACGACTGGCACCTGTTACAACTGCAATTTTTTTATCCATTGTCACAATCTCGCCTTATAAAGCTGAAATAGCATCGACAGAATTCATCGATATATTATTCAAGTTTTTCGCAATTCGTTTATTTAGCCCAGTCAATACTTTACCAGGACCTACTTCTACCAGAGTTTCTACACCACTGTCAGCTAACAGCTGAACAGTTTGCGTCCAACGAACTGGACTGGCAATTTGATCTACTAAGTTTAAACGGATTCGATCTGCGTTAGTTTCAAGCTGATTACTGGCATTCTGTAATACTGGAATCGATGGACTTTTAATGTCGAAGTCATTTAAGTATTCAGAAAATCGCTCTGCAGCAGGTGCCATTAAAGCACTATGAAACGGACCACTTACAGGCAATAGCATGGCTCGCCTTGCGCCTGCATCTTTGCAAGCCACAACAGCTCGCTCTACAGCTTCTTTATTACCTGCTATGACCAATTGACCAGGGCTGTTGTAATTTGCAGGCTGAACAACCTGTCCCTGAGCTTGCTCTACACATATTCTTTCAACATCTTCATCTGCCATATTCAAAATAGCTGCCATTGCACCCACACCATCAGGGACCGCAATTTGCATCAACTCACCGCGACGGCGAACCAATTTAAGTGCTGACTCAAAACTTAAAGCGCCTGCGCAAACTAGCGCTGTATATTCACCCAAACTATGGCCCGCCATGACATCCGCCTTAAGACGACCATTTAGAGCTCGCCAAAGCGCAACTTCAATAGCAACCAAAGCAGGTTGAGTATTATTAGTACTATTCAAAGCATCAACTGGACCATTAAGAATTAATTCACTTAGTGAAAACCCCAATACAGAATCAGCTTCTTCTAATGTTTGCTTTGCTTCTGGAAATTCGTTGATAACGTCAGCAAGCATGCCAACAGATTGAGAGCCCTGACCAGGGAAAACAACACCACTTCGATACATAAAAGTAACCATTAATTCTTAGATTATATTTTTGAGAGCAAGACTAGCGCACCCTTTAAAAAGATTCAAAGAGCTAGGTGACAGAATGAAGATTTAAATCAGCTCTTGGTCCAGGCGATCGCTAATTTGTTGTAATAACTGGTTTTTTGATAAGGTATAGGCATTAGATATAGCCGTTTCAAATGCCTTTTCTAAAGATTTACCATGACTTTTAACCACAACGCCTTGAACACCCAGCAAAACACCGCCATTTTTAAGGTGTGGCTCAAAACTTAAATAAAGGCCTTCTAAGATTGGCATAGCCAACAAACCAACAACCTTCGTAGCCCAATTTCGATTAAACGCCTCCCTTACAATAGCCGTAACATATCGAACCAAACCTTCACTGGTTTTTAGAGCGATATTGCCTGCAAACCCATTGGTTACAATAACATCTGCCAAACCCTTATAAATATCGTCACCCTCTACATAACCGATGTAATTGATGACTTCACTTTCTTTCAAGGTGGCACTTGTTAATCGAATCTCTTCATTCCCCTTAATCTCTTCACTGCCAATATTAAGAAGTCCGACCTTAGGAGATTCATTACCTGACAAAGCACTGCAGAAAGCACTGCCCATTACTGCAAATTGATGTAAATTTTCAGAATCACATTCAACATTAGCACCCAAGTCCAGCATATAGCTAAAACCTTTTTCATGGGGAACCCTGCCTATAAGCGCTGGACGATCAATCCCTAACATGGTCTTTAAAACATAACGAGAAATTGCAACCAAAGCACCTGTATTGCCAGCGCTAACCATAGCCTGTGCTTTTTCTTCTCGAACCATGTTAATGGCTAATCTCATTGACGACTGACTTTTGCGTAATGCAGATGACGTTCGCTCACCACTAGAAACCATTTCGTCAGTATGAATAACACTTAGGCGACTACAAGCAACAGAGGAATTTAAAAAGGGATCTAACTTGGCGCGATCGCCAAATAATTCGATGTGTAAATCGGGATGTTTTTCTAGAGAAGAGATGACTGCTGGCACAGTCACGCGGGGACCGTGATCCCCGCCCATTGCATCAACCGCAATGGTGACCATGATTAGCTGCCTGAAACTTCAACAACTTTACGGCCGCGGTAAAAACCATCAGCTGTCACATGGTGACGAATGGGAGTCTCACCAGTAGTTGGATCAATAGACAATGCGCGTGTAGTTAGTGCATCGTGAGAACGACGCATACCGCGACGTGAACGAGATTTCTTGCTCTTTTGAACAGCCATTAGGCTCTCCTGCTATTTCTTTAATTGTTCAAGCACACTGAACGGATTATTCGGCGCTTCTGTTTCAACCGGTACTGGCACTATTTCTTCAGCCTTAGCTACCAATTCATTTTCATCACACTCAGTGTGATAAGCATACATTGGTAAGCTGAGAATTAACTCATCTTCGATCACGGGCAGCAGTTCAATATCATTTCTCTCAGCAATAACAGGTTCGTATTGCTTTGGTAAATGCTTT
>JAWUVN010000092.1:0-33319 GCA_034112345.1 Bermanella sp.
TGTTCTTTGCAGGCATTTCGTAAATTACTTCACCACCATTTTCGAGCGATGATATTAGGTTTTCAAATGTGCCTGGTGATTCAGATTTCATAATTACTATGCCACATAACAGTTTATTCAACGTCGCGTGACGCTTTTGTCCGTGACGTGTTTGCCAGGACACTTCTCGCCACGATTTTTTTTAATGCCCGCAATCATGCGGTATCAAGCACGCTGCCGTCAATTCCATTCCCTTTTTTTACGTCGCGGTAGAACATTTGTACATTTATAACTCATTCATTTAATTATATATTTTTGTTTTAGTACTTTTAACTGCCTATCACACATATTTATGTGTCATTTCTTGGATACACGTCATGCGACCATTTATCTTAATACTCTATCAGGTGATCGTTTATTTTTGGATATATGTCGCATGACGTATATCCAATTCAGCACATCAGTATTTAGTATAATTTTTGATGTACTTTTAAAGCAATTATATCAGCCATGCTTGTACTGTATAAAAAAACAGTGGGTAGTGAGTTTTATGCATGTCATTGATACCAGAAACACAATCAATAGAGCATCAGTGGGTTTTAAAGACCGCTACCGATTATTTATTCGCTCTAAAGGTTTGGCTTACGCGACAGAAAAAACCTACTGCCATTGGGCGGCCCGTTTTATTCGTCAAATGAGATACAAGAATGAGGGTGATCTATGTGTCGACCACATTAATTATTTTTTATCTGAACTCAGTAATACACGTGGTTGCTCAATCAATACGCAAAGAACCGCGCTTAATGCTTTGGTATTTTTATTTAGAGAATTTTTACAAGTAGATGTGGGCCAGCTTTCTTTTCAACATGCTCGTAAACCTAAAAAGGTTCCAATCGTTCTGTCTAAAGGCGAAGCTCAAGCCATTATTAACAATATTACAGGCAGAAGAAATCTGATCATTAAAATCTTATACGGATCTGGCTTACGTATTTCTGAAGCGGTTAATCTTAGGGTGAAAGATATAGACCTAGAAAATGGTGGTTTATTTGTCATGGAGGGAAAAGGCTATAAAAGTCGTCGTACTTTACTTCCAAATAGTTTGGTTGAGCCTTTAAAACGTCAAATAGAGTTTGTTAAAAATCAATTTAAAGCAGATAAAGCCATTGGCATGGCAGGGGTCTTTATGCCGGATGCCTTGAATAAAAAACTACCAAATGCACAGTATGAATTAGCTTGGCAATATTTGTTTCCTGCCGATCATTATTCCGTCGATCCAAGAAGTGGCGTCGAAAGACGGCATCACTTTGGCGCTCAACAAGTTCAGCGCTCCATTAAAGTTGCCACCCATGACGCTGGCGTTCATAAACGAGTGACTTGCCATACATTCCGCCACTCATTTGCCACCGAACTTTTAAGGCAAGGTACGGATTTAAGAACCATCCAAGAATTATTAGGGCATACCTCTATTGAAACCACACAGATATATACTCATGTGGTTGGCTTGAATCAACGCGGCATTGTGAGCCCTGTGGATTTGGGGTGAGTAGTTTAAAATTATTGCTGCTCACATGGGCTGATAATAGCCACCCTGTTTGCTATACTTCGGCAACCTTAATTTTAACCCCAATTTACATTCGGTAAGCCTTATTCGCTGTGTTGATATAAGCAGTCCAGGCTTCACCCTAGAAGTGAGATAACACCATGCCAGAATATCGCAGTAAGACCTCAACCGCAGGCCGTAACATGGCCGGAGCCCGTGCACTTTGGCGTGCTACAGGTATGAAAGACGATGATTTTTCTAAGCCTATCATTGCTGTTGCCAACAGCTTTACTCAGTTTGTGCCAGGTCACGTTCACCTGAAAGACATGGGTCAGCTGGTTGCACGCGAGATTGAAAAAGCGGGCGGCGTTGCAAAAGAGTTTAATACCATTGCGGTTGATGATGGTATCGCCATGGGTCACGACGGCATGCTTTACAGCCTACCTAGCCGTGAGCTGATTGCTGATTCGGTTGAGTACATGGTAAATGCTCACTGTGCAGATGCCATTGTGTGTATTTCTAACTGCGACAAAATCACACCGGGAATGCTGTTAGCGTCTTTGCGTTTAAACATTCCAGTTATCTTTGTTTCTGGTGGCCCAATGGAAGCAGGTAAAACGAAGCTTTCTGAGCACAAGCTTGATTTGGTTGATGCCATGGTAATTGCCGCTGATGATTCTGCCAGCGATGAAAAGGTTGCCGAATATGAGCGCAGCGCATGCCCGACATGTGGTTCTTGCTCGGGCATGTTTACCGCTAACTCTATGAACTGCTTGATGGAAGCCTTAGGTTTAGCGCTTCCTGGTAATGGTTCTCTACTGGCGACTCACAGTGATCGTGAACAGCTTTTCTTAGAAGCGGGCCGCACCATTGTTAAGAACGCCAAAAAATACTACGAAGAAGATGACGATTCTGTATTACCTCGCTCAATCGCTAACTTTAAAGCGTTTGAAAATGCCATGACTTTAGATGTTGTTATGGGCGGCTCTACCAATACCATTCTTCATCTTTTGGGTGCAGCCCAAGAAGCAGAATTAGATTTTGATTTAAAAGACATAGACCGTCTTTCTCGTGTAGTGCCTCAGCTTTGTAAAGTGGCTCCTAACTCTCCGCTCTACCACATGGAAGACGTTCATCGCGCAGGTGGCATCATGGCTATCTTGGGTGAAATTGATCGCGCAGGCCTTTTGCACAGCGAACTACCAACGGTTCATAGCGCTACTATGAAAGACGCTTTAGATAAGTGGGATATTATGCGTAGCCCAAGCGATGAAGTGATGAAGTTTTATCGTGCCGGCCCAGCTGGTATTCCTACGCAAACCGCGTTTAGTCAAAGCACTCGCTACCCAACAGTAGATGGTGATCGCGAAAATGGTTGTATCCGTAATCTTGCAAACGCTTATTCACTAGAAGGCGGCCTTGCCGTGCTTTACGGCAACATAGCATTAGATGGCTGTGTGGTTAAAACCGCCGGTGTTGACGAAAGCATTCATGTTTTCCAAGGCAAGGCCAGAATATTTGAAAGCCAAGACGATGCTGTTAAAGGTATTTTGGATGACAAAGTTGTGCCTGGTGACATCGTTATCATTCGCTATGAAGGCCCAAAAGGTGGACCGGGTATGCAAGAAATGCTGTATCCAACGTCATACCTTAAATCAAAAGGTTTAGGTGCAGACTGTGCGCTATTAACTGATGGCCGTTTCTCGGGTGGAACGTCTGGCCTATCCATTGGTCACTGTTCTCCTGAAGCCGCTTCTGGTGGCGCTATCGGTTTACTGGAAACTGGCGACATTATAAACATTGATATCCCTAACCGTTCAATCAATGTTGACCTAACCGATGAACAGTTAGCGACTCGTCGTGTAGAGCAAGATAAAAAAGGCTGGAAGCCGGTTGAAGAGCGCCCACGTAAAGTGAGCCGTGCACTTAAGGTTTACGCCAAATTTGCTACCAGTGCCGATAAAGGTGCTGTTCGTGATAACGCATTAATTGATGCTGAGTAAGTCTATTACCTAAGGTTTACTAGGTAATAAAACTAAGCCGCGCTGTGAAAACAGCGCGGCTTTTTTATGCCTTAATTATCCACAATTTGCGCCATTAACTCCCCATATAAAATTGACTAAACATTGATGTGATCTAGCCTTAAATAGATACCACCTAGGGGTGAATAATGCTGCGTACTTTATTCTTTTTAGCCATGCTATTCAGCAGCTGCACTCAAGCATCCCCTATTCATCTGCTCTATTCTGGCCAGTACCCGCTTACAACATCCGTTTCCTATCACTTCACACCAGACACGAAACTTGAACTCCATGAATTACTAAACATTGAAGATGACATTACCTGGAAGCATAGCAGCCAACCCGATATCAATTTAGGGCTTGGTTATGGCAATGGTGCATTTTGGCTAAAGACAGAAATTGTGAATGAAAATGAATTAGTTAAAAATTGGGCATTGGAATTTAAAAATGCACCGCTGGATCAAATTGAAGCGTACTTAATGCAAAATGATGAGGTTATTGAATATCACCTAGGCGGCGACTCTGTTCGATTTTCAGATAAGTCCATTCAATACCCCCGCGCTATTTTTCCTTTGCAGTTAGAGCCTAATCAAACCTATTCTTTGTATATAAGAGTAATACACAGCGGCCCAATTCAAGTGCCCA
The DNA here is from genome assembly GCA_034112345.1 of Bermanella sp. Taxonomy (GTDB): domain Bacteria; phylum Pseudomonadota; class Gammaproteobacteria; order Pseudomonadales; family Oceanobacteraceae; genus Bermanella. The sequence continues at coordinate 4,186 of JAWUVN010000092.1, forward strand.
TGACCATCTGGGAGTGGGAAAAATTAAATTCAAATACTCTAAGCGATTTTTTACTTCAGGGTTTATTTTTAGGCTTTGTTATCATTATGGCTCTGTATAACTTTGTGGTTTGGTTAAAAGAGCGTGAGTCTGTATACCTAAGTTATATCACCTATATTTTGTGCTTAACTCTATTCCAATTAGGGTTAAGCGGTATTGGATTTCAATTTATCTGGCCTTCATTTCCTGAACTAAATGCATTCACTCCGCTTATTTCCGTTAGTTTAGCTCTGGCTTCGGTCAATCTTTTTACCCGTGATCTATTTGATATGCAGGAACATTCATTACGGTTACACACCATATTAACTAAACTATTTTACTTTTTTTTAATATTCACATTAATTTGCCTTTTCTTACCTTTTCACATATCGGTAGCAATCATTAGTTTTTTAGCCTTGGTAAATACGGGATTAATGATTTTTATCGCCGTTTACATGCTAAGAATAAAACATCAAAGTGCTCATTACTTTGCTCTTGCATGGAGCATCGTATATATCGGGACAATTTCATTAACACTTAATAAGCTTGGTATAATACCGTCTAGTTTTTTTTCTCAACACACCCTACAGATAGGCGCAGCTTTTGAAATAATCATTTTGACACTGGCACTAGCAGAACGCATGGCCATTTCTCAAAAGAATGCCTTATCATTAGCCATACAAGTCAACGAAGAAAAAGAGAATACTTATAATGCTCAACGGGAAAGTTTAATTCTTGAAAAGAAAGCTAAAGAAGAGCTTGAGCGTATTGTTGATGAGCGCACACAAAAATTAAGCCAAACATTAGAAAGCTTATCTATTGCGCACGATAAGTTACAAACCATTAGTATTACTGATGCATTAACCGGTTTAAATAATCGCTATTATTTTAATGATCACTTTAAAATTGAATACAAACGCGCTTTTCGAGATCAAACAGAATGCTCTCTTATTATGCTAGATATTGATCACTTTAAACTGGTTAATGATACCTATGGCCATCCCGCAGGAGATGTATGTTTAAAATTTATTGCCAATTGTATTAAAAAAAATGCGGCACGCGATAGCGATATTTGTTGCCGATACGGCGGAGAGGAATTTATAATTGTACTGCCGTCAACGTCTCTTATGGCAGCTTATAAATTAGCAGATAAGATTAGAGAATCTATAAAAGAAGAACCTGTTAAATGGAACAATACAGGAATTTCTTTAACCGCCAGTTTTGGCGTCAGCTCTGTTATTCCCAGTAAAGTGGATCAAAATAACATGCAGTATTTAGTTAACCAGGCTGACCAAGCCCTATACGATGCCAAAGACCAAGGTCGCGATCGAGTGGTTGCATTTAATCAGGGGATACTTTAATAAATATAAAATAGGCCTGATTTTTATCAAGCCTATTTTATTCAGTTTCACTAAATAACAATCAATTACTTTTTATCGTACACAGAAAAACTGTAGTCAAAAGGATTTGAATCGTCTTTCGAAAAATCTTCACGGCCTACTTCGTTCCAATCAGAAAAATCAACTTCAGGGAAATAAGCATCACCTTTCACTTCAGCGTGTACGTGCGTCAAGTACAACCGATCTGCCATAGGCAAAGATGCTTCGTATATAGCTGCACCACCAATAATCATAACTTCATCAATGCCGTTAATTAGGTTCACGCTTTCAGCATGCTTAATGGCAGCTTCTAAGGTGGTCACGGTGACTATGCCTTCAGCTGTAAAATCAGGGTTACGACTTACCACAATATTAGTACGATTGGGCAATGGGCGACCAATCGACTCGTAGGTTTTACGACCCATAATGATGGCTTTACCCGATGTGGTGCGTTTAAAATATTTTAAATCTTCAGGTAGGTGCCAAGGTAGGGTGTTATTTATGCCGACCACTCGGTTCTGTGCAAAGGCAGCAATTAAAGCGACTTTCATGTCTGTACACTCAAAATTTTAAAGCGTCATGATAAAACATTTACGGGGGTATTTCAGTGATTATATGTCTTCTACGAATCAATTAAAATCTGGCCGCCAGCTGGTATTAATATTTAGTCGTTTATTACCTAGACATTAAATAGCTAGCCCACTGCTCTGCATATACCGGCTGACTAAAGAACTTACCTTGAATGGAATCACAACCTAAGGCCTGCATTTTATCAACCTTGTGCTGACTATCTGCACCACTTGCTAATACTTCTATACCCAATGAGTGTGCCAGATTAATAACCACTGTTGTAATAGAGGTTTCAGAATGGTCCAGATGTATGCGCTGAAAAAAATCAGGGGCAAGGCATATATAGTTCACTCTCATTTTTTTAAGATGCGAAAATGAATTAAAACCAATGGATTCAGTGCATAAATCGATGGCAATACCAATATTGGGGATATGCTTAATAAGACTATTAATGGCATCAGTATTATTAATAGCGGTTTGATCATCAAACTTTAAAATAATTTGTTCTGATTCAAGAGTATTAATACTCAATTGCTGCATTAATGTGTATATCAGACTTTCGTGTCTTAATTGCTTTTCGGATATAGGTATAAATACCTTAAATTGTGAACCCCAGTTTCCTTGTTCATTCCATTCTTTTAATTGCGAGCAGGCTTGTTCGATCATCCAAATACCTGCCTTGATAATCAATCCACTACTGATCAGTAATTCCATGAATATTTCAGGCATAACAATACCAGCCGTAGGATGTTTCCAGTGAATAATAGGCACCACACCATTGGGAATAAATCCTTTACCTGTATGGTTCGGGTGATACTGCAAATAAAATTCATTATTATTTACGGCGCGCTCTAATCCTTTTAACATATGCAGCCGTGCCATTACTTTAAAGTTCATATCTTGAATATAAAACCACATACCCTGTTTACCACTGCCAATAGCACGTTCTAATGCACTATGTGTCTGCTGATATAAAACGAGTCCATTCAGCTCGCCAGGAGAACATAGATGCCCACCAATACTGACCGTCAAATTATGTGTTGTACTTTGAGAGTCGAATATTTTTTTAAGATTACGCTGAATATTATCCGCAATATGCGCAATCATAACTTCGTCATTAAGGTCTTCTAATAAAATAGCAAATAAATCGTCGTTAATTCTGGCTAAGCTATCACTGCTTCTAATAGTGGTTTTCAATATTTTTGATACTTGGTTTAAAATCTCATCGCGAACTAGCTCACTATTATTTTCAATTAATGCATCATAATCATCTAGGCTAACCAATAAAATTCCGGTGTGAGTATTATGCCTAACCGCTATTTTTAAGGCGTGGTTAAGCCGATCAAAAAATAAAGGTTCATTAATTCTGTCGGTAAATAAACTCGAATTGATAGCCGACAAGGGGGGGTGATTCTGCCTATGCTGAAAACTGTCCAGTATCATTGTCAGTCCCACACCCGATATATCTTCTTTACAGACGTATGCATTCACACCATTTTGAAGGGCTGTTTTTCCCCAGTGAGAACTGTTTCGATCGACAAGTGCCACCAAGGTGCAATGCACAAAATGCTCTTTTAAATATCGAATATGCGTTAACATTTTATGCGGGCTTGTGCGCATATCTAATAGAACGTTGCTATAAGTATGATTAAGCAATACTTGACGTACTTCGGTGAGATCGGTGGTGGATTGCCAGCTGTTTGATAATTCACTTTCTTTTAACCAATCGCTTACATCGGATTTGATATCCGGCTGGCAGGTTAGTATACAAAGCGATTGCTCTATAGCTTGAATGCGTTGGGCAGAATCGGCTGACACATTATATCTCCGGGTTCTTTGCAATTTAGTATAGAAGTGATCACCTACTAAAAAACGACCAGTCGTGCCAACAAGTCTATTTTTGTCCCTTATTGATAAATATTAAGCGTAAAATAAAAAAAGGCGCAATTGTTTTGGACAATTGCGCCTTTTTTAAATCTGGTAATAGATGGCTTAACTACACCGCAAACGGATAAGCAATACCTTCGTGGGACTGATAACCTTCTACTTTAAAGTCGTCCATGGTAACCCAGGTTTCTAAATCTTTAAGTGATTTAATATCTGGATTAATGATCAATTTAGGCGATGGGAATGGATCACGCTTAAGCTGAACATCGCGCATCAACTCTAATTGATCTTCGTAAATGTGGGCATTCACAATTTTATGGTAAGCCGTACCCGCTTTTAACCCCGTGATTTGCGCCATGATCGCCAAAAAGAAAAACACCTGAACTTGGTTAAAGTTCAAACCTAATGGCACATCGCATGAACGCTGAAAGCTGGTTAAATGTAAGGTATCACCCAGGATAGAAAAATTATGGGTATGCATACATGGACGCAAACAACCCAGATCAAATTCACCAGGATTGTAAAACGTTAAAATTTCACCACGATCATCAATGCCACGAGTTAAATCATCGACAATTTTTTGTAATTGATCGATAGTCGAACCATCAGGTTTTGCCCAAGCACGGCCTTGAATACCGTACACTCGGCCCATGTCATCTTCGCCTTTACGTACAGGGTTATTTAACCAAGCATCATTAAGGTTCGCATTGGCATCCCATGTTTTTGTGCCTAGCGCACGAAAGTCAGCCGCATTATCGTAGCCACGAATGTAGCCTAAAAATTCTGCAATGGCTGATTTAAAGTAACTCTTACGAGTTGTGATCATTGGGAATTCATTGTCACCAACATTGTATTCAAGGTCAGCATTGATCACGGTTAAACAACGCTTTCCGGTGCGTTCGTTTTCAATCCAGGTGCCTTGATCAACAATGCGCTGGCATAAATCTAAATATTGTTTCATATTCTTTTCTCTAAATTCTGCCTAAAGATTACGCTTTATTTGACTGGCGTTTATAGCCAAGATAAATAATAGCCATACCAAATAATATCATTGGAATACAAAGGATCTGACCACGAGTGATTGAACCTAACAAGTCAAAACCAATGTGACTATCTGGTTCACGGAAGAATTCAACAAAGAATCTAAAAGCACCATAACCCACTAAAAATAAACCACTTACCGCCATAGTCGGGCGAGGCTTGCTGCTGTAAACCCACATAATGGCCAGCAGTACAAAGCCTTCTAATATCATTTCATATAACTGGCTTGGATGACGAGCTAACGGTCCACCCTGTGGAAATACCATAGCCCAAGGCACATCTGTTGTACGCCCCCATAATTCACCACCAATAAAGTTACCAAAGCGCCCTGTTAGTAATCCAATTGGCACCATAGGCGTTCCAAAATCGGTGACGTTATAAAATGATTTTTTATAACGTCGAGCAAACAAGAACACCGCAACTGCCACACCCAGTAAGCCACCATGAAAAGACATACCGCCTTCCCATACTGCAAACAACCACATTGGGTCACTTAAAAATTTATCAACGTTATAAAATAAAACGTAGCCACAGCGGCCACCGAGTACAACGCCCATCGCAGAATAAAATATTAAGTCACCAACCTGATCCTTGGTCCAACCACTGTTAGGTTGTTTGGCGCGATGTAACATCAAATAGTAGGCAATGGTAAAGCCTGCCAAATACATTAAGCCGTACCAATGAACACTTAGTGGGCCAATACTAATGGCAACAGGGTCTATATTTGGGTATGTGAGCATTGCTCTTCCTAGTTATTCTTTTTATCTAACGTTTTTTGATTTTAGTTTTTTATTATTACAGGTTTGCGGTTAAAAACTTGATCGCGACCAATACTAATAATATGGCAAATAATTTTTTCAATTTTTCAGCTGACAGTTTATGAGCCAGTTTTGCCCCTACTCGCGCCATTGGCACGCTGGTTAATACAATACCCAACAAAGCAGGTAAATAAATATAACCAACGCTTGTTTCTGGCAAATTCGCGTTATCCCAACCAATCACAATATTTGAAAAGGCACCAATTAACGCAATAGGAAACCCACACGCTGCTGCTGTTGCCACACTGCGTTGCATTGGGTGATTACACCAGGTCAAGAATGGCACGGTTAACGAACCACCACCAATGCCAAATAACGCAGATGCCCAACCGATGGACCCGCCAGCAGTGACCATGCCTTTTGTGCCCGGTAAAGATCGGCTTGGTTTTGGCTTAAGCCCTAAACCCATTTGAGCCGCCATCATTAACGCTGAAATACCAATGACAATTTGAAGGCCTGCACCGCTTAATGCATCTGCGGTTAATACACCTAATATCGCACCAAATACGATACCTGCACTGAGCTTCCACACAATGTCCCAATCAACCGCGCCTTTTTGGTGATGGGTTCGAACCGAACTAATACTGGTAAACGCGATTGTGGCCAAAGATGTGGCAACCGCCATGTGAGTCAGTACTTCAGGGGCAAACTTCAAGGTCTCAAAGGTGATGACCAGAACGGGCACAATCACCATGCCGCCGCCAATACCAAACAAGCCTGCCAGCAATCCTGCCAGTGCCCCAACTATTAGGTAAGTGAGTATTAACATTGTGTTTGAAAACCCTAAAAATATTAGGCGCACATTATGAAGCACAAGACAGATCTGTACCAGCTTAGGGCTTTGCCCTTGATGAATCAGAACAGTCTATCTACCCCCAGCCCTTAATCATCTGGGTATACAAGCTGTTCATCCCTTATTTGACTGAGTACACTGGTTTATCATTTTTCAAATTATCCGCTATGTGCTTATTAAGTTTTTCTTGGCAGCCTGAAACTGAGACCCCATTAACACTGGTCTCTAACCGCGATGAGTTTCATAAACGTCCCACCGCGCCTTCTGCATTCTGGCAAGAGCACCCCAACATGTTGGCTGGACAAGATTTAGAAGCGGGCGGTACTTGGATGGGCGTTACCCGTACAGGACGATTTGCTGCTCTGACCAATGTTAGGCAATTGCCTTCTCCTTACCAAGGCACGGTATCCCGAGGCTATTTGGTTAAGGATTTTCTAACAGCCAACACATCCCCTAAAGCCTATTTAGATCAGATTCAGGGTACTGACTACGATGGGTTCAATTTAATTGTGGGCGATCGAGATGAATGCTGGTACTTGGGCAACCGCCCTTTAAGCTCTGTCCCGCAAAAGCTATCAGCCGGTATATACGGTTTAAGCAATGCCCAGCTCAATTCACCCTGGCCTAAAACCCAGCAAGCTCAAAGCCTTCTAAAAAACTGGCTATCCCTTGAAACCACAAGCCAACCACCCTTACATCAACTGCTTAACAGCCAACAAAAGTATCCTTCTCACTTACTGCCTAAAACCGGTATTGGCGAACCATGGGAAACGCTATTATCCTCACCTTTCATTGTGAGCCCTGAATACGGCACAAGAGCTTGCACTAGCATTCAAATATTCCGCTCTCGCACCCAGTGGATCGAAGCCACTATCTCTGCTGACGGCACAGAAGAAAGCATTGCTGAGTATTCATTTTAAAAAAATACGTTTTTAGAATATTTTTGTCTTTAGGCAAGTTTTAGTTTTGTCAGAATAGCCATAAAATGAAAGAGGCGTGCTAACTCATTGATTTAAAAGGCGTCAGTTTTTTGAATTACAATGGGTAATAATTGCTCACAAAAGCTCTTACAAAACACTCGTGAATCGCATCACAGTTCTTGTTGAGTCCTGCCATACTTTGCCTTATGGATTCTTACTATTATACAAAACAACAAGACCGCTCTGGCAAGAAACAGCAGAAAGCGATCTTGGTACTGGGGGGAATGTGCCTAGCATTATTGTATGGCGCATTGTTCATCAGCGGCAGCACGCGCCCAGTAATGGCGCCTCTTGTGGCCCAAGAAAGCATTGAATACTGGCTATACGAATCGCCTAATCAAGTAGCGGGCAACATCAGCCTGCGTTACCGCCAAGAACTAGACTTGCTGTACCGCAACAATAAGCATCAATTGGTATGGATGGATAACTACCAATTAAATGATGCTGGCAAGGCATTAGTCCGAAGTTTAAGACACACAGCCAGTGACGAATGGAAAGCATATCGCTATCGAATCAGTAAGCTACAAACTGAAATTGAACGCTTAAGCAACCAACCCAAGCATGCAGCCGCTATTGATGTGGTATTAAGCGATGCTTATATTGATTATGCCCAGCAGGTTTTAAACAACGAGCTGCTGCCCAACACCGGCGAAACCGATCACCCATCATTTAAAAAGGTGGCTTCGGCATCCATGATCCGCGTAACCTCGCTTGATGTAATCAGTCTTCTGTCACAAAGCCTTGAGCAGGGTAAGTTGTTCAGCTTAGTAAAAGAGCTTGTTCCTCAACATAAAGGCTACGACAGACTGACCCACGAACTAGATCGCTATCAAAGCATTGCCGATTCAGGTTGGTGGTACCCTCTGAATATCAGCACAAAATTACAACAAGGTGACATTCATCCCCAGGTGCCTCGTATCCGCTGGATGCTGAAACAATACGGCGACTTTAAAAAAAGTTCTCTGGCTTGGCTACTGCCTGATAATAAAACCGAACCTGTTAACCCTGCGCTTTATGAACAAGCGTTCAAAGACGGGACAACCGACCCTATCTATCAACTTGATAGCGATACAGTCACGGCCATTAAGCACTTTCAAAAACGAAATTCGTTAAAAGAAACCGGCAAGCTAGATACAAAAACGTTAAGCCGTTTAAACTTTTCCCCTTACTTTATGGCACAGCGCATTGCTTTAAATATGAAGCGCTGGCGCTACCTCCCTAAAAACATGGGTGATAAATACATATTAGTGAACATGGCTAACTTTCGTTTAGATTTGGTCAGTCACGGTGAAAGTGAAATGAACATGAAAGTGATTGTTGGGCGAGAGCAACGCCGTACCCCAGTGCTCACAGAATCCATCAGTACTATTGTGCTGGCCCCTATCTGGAATGTACCACACAGAATTGCCATCAGAGACATTATGCCTGCGGCTAAACGAGACCCTACGTATTTAACTAGTCACAATTTCAAAGTATACGAAGGCTGGCAGCAACCTGCTGTTGAAGTACCATTAGAAGATCTTGATTGGGAAGGCTTTAATAGCCGCGTAAATACCTATCGTTTTGTTCAGGCGGCTGGCGATGAAAACTCATTGGGCAATGTGAAGTTTGTATTCCCCAACGATAAGTCCATTTACTTACATGATACCAATCACAAGGAACTGTTTGCACGCCAAATGCGCGCCTTAAGTAGCGGCTGCATTCGAGTCGAAAAGCCTGTAGAACTGGCTCATGCATTATTAAAAACACAAAACTGGAATCAGTCGCTAATAGAAGACACCATTGGTAACTCGCAAATGCGCCCGGTTCAATTAAAAGCACCTGTTCCGGTTTATCTTATGTATTGGACCACCTGGGTTGATGAAGGTGGGCAATTGCAAATTCGAGATGATGTTTATAAGCGCGATATTATTAATGGTGCAAGCCATAAGTTAGACAGTATTGTGCTCTAACACCGTTACCCGATAATCGCTTTTCATTCCATATTGCCGCTTAACTTCATCAAGCGGCAATATCTAATAATGACGCAGTTCACAATATTACATTTACTAACAATGTAACCAAAAAGCACATACTCCAAAGCCCTTTAATAGCCTAGCGCTTTATAAAATGTAATAGATAGCGGCTTTGCTTATAACCGCACAGCGGTGGCACAATCCCTGCTTCAGTTATGTTTTTATTATCATTATATTTTTTGTAGGTAGTCATGAGTCTTAATCGCCGTCAGTTTTTACAATACCTAAGTGTCGCACCCGCTCTAGCGAGTACGTCAAATGTATTGGCGATGCCTTCACAAAAACTCATATTACCCACAGAAGAACACCGAACCATTAAACTGCGCAGCCTGCATACCGGTGAAAACATCGATGTCACTTACTGGGAGCATGGCGATTACTTACTAGACGGTTTAGCCGAAGTATTTTTACTCATGCGCGATCATAGAGAGAATCGCATCGCTCCTATCGATATCAATCTATTAGATCAGCTACATAGTATTCAAGATAAGCTAGAGACTAAACGCGAAATAATGCTGGTTTCAGGCTATCGCAGCCCAGAAACCAATGGCAACTTACGAAACAGCGAAAAGGGAGCGGGTGTCGCACGTCGTAGCCTGCACATGAGCGGCCGAGCTATGGACTTTCGCATACCTGGCTTGAACCTACGCCACGTACATAAGGCCACCCTGGCTTCTACACTGGGCGGTGTAGGCTATTATGGGCGCAGTGGTTATATTCACATGGATACTGGCCGTAAGCGCCGCTGGGCTTTATAAGCTTAGAGCTTAATAAATGAACATGAGCCCGAATACCTCCGGGCTCAATACTCCACCTTCTTTATAAACCACAGACTCTCTTTGTTGGTATAAAACCCCACCTGCAATCTCTCGTTTTTGAATCTCATCTGTTAAACTAGCGCTAATTCAAAGTATTGAGCGTTATCATGTTGATTGAAAAAATCAAAAACCGACAAAGTAACATCATTGTATACGGCATTACGCCACCTAAACGCAGCACCGATGCAGACAAGGTGGCTGAAATATCGGCTAAGCAAGTGGCTCGTTTAAAAGATTTAGATTTAGATGGCTTAGTGCTCTACGACATTCAAGACGAAGCATCACGTACATCGGTAGAGCGCCCATTTCCGTTTATGGCCACGCTGGATGCATTTGATTACGCAGAAAACCATCTATCTGAATTACCTATATCCAAAATTATTTATCGCGCAGCGGGTAAGTACACTAAAGACGCCTTAACCACGTTTTTAAACAACACAGACTTAGACCGTCACGCCACTGTCTTTGTGGGGGCCGCTTCAAAAGGCCAGGATGTCACCCTATCCATGAATCAAGCCTACGAACTTAAAAATAAGGTAAACCCTGATTTGCTAATTGGCGGCGTGACTATACCTGAGCGCCATCAAAGCAAAGGGGATGAGCACATTCGCGTGTTTGATAAGATTAAGCAGGGCTGTGACTTTTTTATTAGCCAAGGGGTTTACGACGTAAATGCCTCTAAAAACTTTTTATCCGATTATTACTACTACGGCAAAGAGCACAATATTCCATTGGCCCCCATCTTATTCACACTGACTCCATGTGGCTCGCCTAAAACTCTTGAGTTTATGAAGTGGCTCGGCATCAGCATTCCTAAATGGTTAGAAAATGAATTGATTCATAGCCAAGATATTTTGAAGCAATCGGTGGATTATTCAGAGCAGGCTTATTTAGAATTGAAAGCGTTTGCCGATGAAAAGAACATTCCAATTGGCTGTAATATTGAAAGCGTGGCGACCCGTAAGGTTGAAATTGATGCATCTATCGACTTGGTAAACCGTATCAAGCAACACGGCTAATCAATAGCTTATTAATTACCAATAAAATCAATACAAACAAAAAAGCCGTTTAAATCATTAAACGGCTTTTTTGTGAAGATCTATAAAGAATGACGAGTGACTTATGCAGTCTCTTCGTCAGCTTCAGCTTCAGAGTATTTTTTCATTGGCTGAAATTGGATGCCTTCTTTTTCACTAACATCGCCAGACTCTTCAAAACCAAACTTCTTATAAACCGGCACGGCAAACATAGAAGATCGAAGTGAGTATTCTTCGCTTGGGCACATCTCAGTAATGGCATCCCAAAGCTGACGACCAATGCCTTTCCCATGATGCTTTTCACTCACAAACAAGTGATGCAAATGACTATCCGCTTTCATGGATACATAACCCACTATTTCTGAATCTAATTCACAAATTAGCGTTGTGTAATTTTGACTGTGCAAACGAGAAATAAAGGCTTGCTCAGTTAAAGGCTTAACAAACCAATCGGGCAATTGATCCGATTCTTTCTGCAAGTAAAAATGAGACAAGGAGTAAACAAGCCTGGCCAGTGCTTTAGCATCCGTTAAACGGGCTTTTCTGATCAACATAATGATCATCCCTGCATTTATTAAAGTATTAACATAAAGTATAGCCTAACTCATCTATGATTGCTTTTAGTAATACATAGAAACAAAACTTACTTTATTAAACCAATAGAATTAAGACTGAAGATTTAAAGCGAGGATTTAAAATTTTAGTATTAACGCGTTAGCCAACAACCGGCCCCAACATTCTGCCATGGCCCATCTTATTAAGTGCTAATTCAACCGTACTGGTAATGATTTGCGCATTATCCATTGCCATTACGTCATCTAGCAATGCATTAGAAAAAGTTTTATCCACACTCCGAATAACCGATTTTACTCGCGGAAGGTTGGTGGCATTCATAGATAACATGTCGTACCCCATGGCCATTAGTAACAATGCACCGGCTGGGCTACCCGCCATTTCTCCACACACACTCACAGGGCAGTTGTTCTTTTTAGCTTCATCAGCCACATGCTTTAACGCCCCTAATACGGCTGGGTGAAAACTGTCATATAGTTCAGCTACGCGAGGATTATTACGATCTACGGCTAACAAATATTGCGTCAAATCGTTTGATCCAACCGAAATAAAGTCCACCATAGCCGATAATGTTTTGGCCAAATATACAGCCGCTGGTACTTCTATCATCACACCTACTTTTGGCATAACAACATTTACACCTTCATCCGCCAGCTCTTTATAAGCTCGAAAAATAAGATGCTGCGCTTCTTCTACCTCACCAATACTGGTGATCATTGGTAACATGATATTTAAATTATCTAACCCCACACTGGCTTTTAGCATGGCTCTTACTTGCAATAAAAATATTTCAGGGTGATCCAATGTTACCCGAATACCGCGCCAACCTAGGAATGGGTTGTCTTCTTCAATAGGAAAATACGTTAGGGATTTATCACCACCTATATCCAGCGTACGCATGGTCACAGGTTGTGGCGCAAACGTTTCTAATTGTTTGCGATATATGCTTTCTTGCTCGGTTTCAGATGGAAAATGTTCTTTCATCATAAAAGGCACTTCTGTTCGATATAAACCAACGCCTTCTGCGCCACGATTTAACGATCTAAGTGCATCTGTGATTAAACCGGTGTTAACGCATAAAGAAATCCGATGGCCGTCAGGGGTTTCGGCTGGTAAATCTCTAATAGCCTCTAGGCCTTCTACCAGTGCATTCTCTTCTTCTACAATGGCCTGGAATTGCTCACGTACTTTTTTCGATGGGTGGGTGTATATGCGGCCACGATAGCCATCAACCACAAGCTCTACGCCTTCCATTTGCTTAACAGGTAAATCGACCGCACCCATTAGTGTAGGAATACCCATGGCTCTGGCTAATATGGCCACATGAGAGTTAGCAGACCCTTTGGCACTAACCAAACCCACCAATTTATTCTCGGGCACTTCGCCCAGCATAGACGGTGTAAGTTCTTCGCTGACTAGTATCGTGTTATCTGGATATACATGTTCCGAAACCAACTCGATGGTGTCTTGCAGCTGTGCAAGCACTCGTGCGCCTAAATCTTTAATATCGGTGGCGCGTTCTCGTAAATACGGATCATCCATTTTATCAAAATGGGCTACGTATTCTAAAATCACATCACGCAATGCGCCTTGGGCCCATTGATTGTTTTCTGTGATACGACGAATGACTTCGCTACCCAAAGCATCGTCGTCCAACATGCGTATATACACATCAAATAATGCTTGTTCTTCTGGTCGCAAATCTGAGAGTGTTTCGCCCACCTGCTTAATTTGGGCTTGAGCAGCTTCTATTGCTGATTGGAACTTTAATATTTCTTCATCTACATCTTGCGCATCGCGATCGGGAACATCGTATAAATCGGCAGTGAGAGACAAAACCACCACTGTACCAATCGCAATACCCGGTGAAGCGGGTGCACCCTTGATAACAATGTCATGCTTAATTTTACTACTTTTGCTGGAGTCAGATTCTAAAACAAGCTCTGCGGCTTCTGCATGGGATAAAACCGATGCTAACTGAGCAGACATGGTGACCATGAAGGCTTCTTCTGACTCATCAAATTTACGACGAGCCGATTGCTGGACCACCAATACGCCCAAAACACGCTTTTGGTGAATAATAGGCACACCTAAAAAACTGTGATAACGCTCTTCACCGGTTTCAGACAGATAACGATAACTTGGGTGGGATGATGCATCATCTAGATTAATTGGCTCCTCTCGCACGGCGACCAAACCCACAAGACCATCACCTAGCGTCAGGCTTACATTGCCTACAGCTTCTTGGTTTAGACCCTGAGTTGCTCTGAGTATCAGTCTTCGATTAACTCGATCCACTGCATAAACTGAGCACACTTCGGTTTGCATAGCTTCCTGAACCCGCGCCACAAGAATGTGCAGCGCAGACTCTAGGTCTTTTGCGCCGTTCACTTCTTGAACGATGTTGCGAAGCACGTTTAACATTGCCATTTATTTCTTCTTAGCCTGAAGTTCAAATACTAACGGGGCCAATTCTTTCATTGCCCGCCGATATACATCCCGCTTAAAGGGCACTACTTGACCCAATGGGTACCAGTAACTGACCCAACGCCAACCGTCAAATTCTGGCTTATCCCCAAAATCAAAGCTAATGCGCTCTTCACTGGTTTTTAATTGCAGTAAGAACCATTTTTGTTTTTGCCCAATGCATACAGGTTTACTGTTATGCCGAACCATACGTTTTGGTAATTTATAACGAAGCCAGCCTTTTGTGCACCCGAGTACTTCTACATCTTCGGGTAACAAGCCTACTTCTTCTCGTAGCTCTCGATATAAAGCAGCATCAGCACTCTCGTCTGACTTAATGCCACCTTGTGGGAATTGCCAGGCATCCTGCCCTACACGCCTGGCCCACAATACTTGAGCCCGGTTGGTTACCAGTATGATGCCTACATTAGGACGATATCCATCCGCATCTATCACTGTTCATCCAAATTTAAAGTCAATAATAACACCCATACTATTAAAACATTGGCCTAGGTTGCCAGCCTTTTTTTACTTCATTTGGTTATAAAAACAAAAAGCTTAACGCTTTCCTTACAATAATGCAGACATAGGCAGGGGCAGTGGTTAAAATACCCCCCTAACTTTATGGTGGATATTACTGTGGCACTGGCAATTTTTGACTTAGATAACACATTAATCGCAGGCGACAGTGATCATGGCTGGGGCCAGTTTCTGATTGAGCAAGGTAAGGTAGACGCGGCTCTTTACGAAGAAAAGAACGATTACTACTTCCAGCAATACCAATCTGGGCAACTTGATATTTTGGAGTACCTTGAGTTCTCCTTACTGCCACTGACGCAATTACCAATGGCAGAGTTAATCTCACTACGTAGCCAATTTGTTACAGATAAAATATTACCAATCATTCCGCAAAAATCCCGTGATCTGCTAAAAAAACACAAAGATCAGGGTGATTTTCTACTGATCATTACCGCGACTAACTTATTTGTGACTGAGCCTATTGCCAAAGAACTAGCTGTAGACGATATTATTGCCACCGAACCTGAGCTAGTAGACGGTCAATACACAGGTAAAGTATTTGGAATTCCGAGCTTTCAAGATGGAAAAGTGAAACGCTTAACAGCATGGCTTAGCCGTAACGGGTTATCATTAGAAGGCAGTTACTTTTACAGTGACAGCCATAATGATCTACCTTTATTAAAACAAGTGGATTATCCCGTGGCTGTTGATGCCGATGAAACACTCACAGAATACGCTAAGCAACAAAGCTGGCCTATTATCAGCTTAAGAGATTAACCATTGAAAAACATGATTCCAACCATCATACGAAACAGCTTCATTCTATGCTTGGCATTGGGTTCATTAAGCGGCTGCGATCAATTTTCAACTGAACCTAAGAAAACCGTAATATCTGAACCCGAGGTAAAACTGAATACCAATGGTATGCTGTCATCCGCTAATTTATTTGCGTACACACAGATGTCTGAAGCGCTCACCAACGCACAGGCACTGGATTCGATTATCGCGTCTTTTTTACACCACCCCAATCCACTTTCACTGGAAGAAGCTCAAAAATCTTGGGTTAAAACCTACTCTAACTACCTAGAAATCAGCTATTTTTGGCAGGTGCCTCGCTTTGAAAAGCCTCGCTACAATGAAGAAAATGATACTTACCAGATAATTAAAAACGACCTAGACAGCTGGCCAATTGAAGCGGGCTACATTGATTACCTTCCTATGTATCCTCTGAGCGGCATCATCAATGACTTAACATTAAAAATCACCGCCGAAGGTATTTATGAGCAACACGGTTTCAGTGATAAGCGTTATGCCAGCATAGGGTTCCACCCTATGGAGTTTTTACTTTTCGGAGAAAATGGAAAGCGCAGCGCAAAAGATTTTGTGCCGCAGGATAATAGTGTTGAAACCATTAGTCTTGATACCAAAACCTCTGATCAAGATATATCTGACGCCACCCATGAAAACGAAAATGCGTCGCCTGATAAAGAAGAACACGCCCATGAAGCTCTATTGGTTGATGGACCGCAAAATCATAATCGCCGCCGTGAGTATCTGCGCTTATTAAGTGCTTTGAATGTACACCATCTTCAAAAACTGACAGATCGTTGGGAACCTGCACATGGTTATTACGCCAAACAATGGCGCCAGCCACAGCAATTAGCAAACTTGCAACGGGTTTACCAAGCCGCTGTTGATACCATTCAGCAAGATATTCTTGATAATCATCTTAATATGCTACTGAATCAATCCAATCTTGATGATTTACGCAGCCCCTTTTCAAAACAAGATATTAGAAATATTAACGCCATACTAAACGGTGTCGAAATACTGTTTAGTACAGAAGAGGGCTTTATTGCTGAAATAAAGACTCGCAAAGCTGAAATAGCAGACAAGATGACGGCACAATTTAAACGCTTATTAAGAGATATGAAAAAGCTGCCGAATGACTTAACGGACCAGCCCCTAAAAACTCGCAAGAAACAACTAGCTTCTATTCAGAAAGACACCATTAAGTTACTGGAACTGCTCTATAGCGGTGCTGCCACTCTGGGGATTCCATTGCGTGAGCTGCCCGTTTCCACCTCTTAATTGACAATACGAATCAAAGTGATTAACACCTCTTTACGGTTTAATCACTGCTCATCTTGCTCTAAAACAAGAAAATGTAAGACCTCCCTATTATTGTTCGTAAATAACCTCCGCTTCTAATATTTTATGTCTAAACTAATTATTAGGAAGCTCCGTTATTTGTGGATAATATTTTGTGTCAGATATTTCTGAAGAACAGCTAGCAAAGATTTTACAAGGTATCTCTATCCCTCCGCAGCCGCAAATCATGGTGGACTTGCAGATGGAACAGGTTATGCCTGATCCCGACATCGTTCACATTGCTAAGCTTATTAGCCAAGATGTGGGACTTGCAGGTACGGTATTAAAAGTTGTAAACAGTTCGTTTTATGGATTGAGCAATAAGATCACCAGTATCAATCAAGCAGTGGGCATTCTGGGCATGAACAGTGTGGTAAACATTGTGAATGGCATCAGTATTAAAAGTTCTATGAGCGATGATAAAATCAAAGCCCTCACCCGCTTCTGGGACTCTGCTATGGACGTGGCTATGACCAGTGCCACCTTGGCCAAGGCTGTTGGTTACAACCACCCTGACAGCGCCTATACGCTGGGGCTGTTTCATAATTGTGGCGTGCCCTTATTGATGTCTAGATACGACAACTACGAAGAAATAATGACAGAAAGCTACAGCGGTCATCACGACCGTATTATCGATTTCGAAAACCAGCAATTGAATACCAACCACGCGGTTATAGGATACTTCACGGCTAAGTCTTGGCATTTACCAAGAGTATTGTGTGAAATCATTGCCGAACACCACAATTGCAAACGTCTCTATACAACCAAAAACAATGAAACAGACAAGACCACATTAACCAGTATTTTAAAAATGGCCGAGCATATTTGTGGTAGCTACATAGTATTAGGCCGACAAGAAGAGGACCATGAATGGAACGATATTGGAAAACTAGTATTAGAATATTTAGGGTTTAATGACTACGACTTAGATAATTTTAAAGAAACATTCTCAGAAATGGGCATCAGCCCAAGTAACTACGGGATCAGTTAAACATCACCGCCCCATCATCAACTGCGGCAGTAATGCATTATCTGATCTGCGTTTTAAGACCCATGGCTTCTTGTACAATATGTTTTTTTACAAAACCCAATTTATTCACTTTTGTCATACCCCAATTTCTTAACCACCTAACTGCTGGCGTCTTAGCAGCAAACAATCGCTTAAATGATTCCATTGTTGCCATCATGGTTAAATTTTCAGGCATTCTTCTGCGCTCATAGCGTTGCAGTAACAATGCATTGTGAGCAGGCAGCCCCCGTGCCAGCCCCTGCTTAATTTCATCCGCCAGCACATAAGCATCCATCAATCCTAAATTCACACCCTGACCCGCCAAGGGATGAATGGTATGTGCGGCATCACCCACTAAGACAACGCCTTGTTTCAGGTAGCGCTTAGCGTGTCTTTGGCGTAATGGAATCGCGACCCTTGGCCCGCAATTCAAAATTGACCCTAACTGATGTTCAAAAGTATTTGAAAGCTGCCCCATGAATTCTGATTCATCCATGGCCAACAAAGACTCTGCCTGCTCTTCTGTACAAGACCAGACGATACTGCACATGTTTTTATCTGACTGAGTATTAACAGGTAGAAATGCCAGCACGCCGTCTTCGGTAAAACGCTGCCAAGCGCAGTCTTCATGTGGTAATTCAGTTTCAACCGTACACACCAAGCCATGATGCCCGTAATCCCATTCACTGGTATCAAATTCAGCCCATGCGCGCACAAATGATCGCGCGCCATCAGCTGCCACAATCATAGGTGTTAATAAAACCTGACCGCTGTCTAAGTGAATAAAATACTTGGGGCCGTTATCTTCTTTTTCATCGGTAGATTCATACTGCTCTATTTCTTTCACTGTTACCGGCGAAAATATATGAAGGTTTTTTTGCTGCTTAACTTTTTGCAATAATGCATTGGCGGTAAACCGATTTTCAACAATGTGGCCCAAATGCGATTCGCCCATTTCAATGGCATCAAACTGAATGTGCCCTGTGCCTTCACCATCCCAAACGCGCATTTTATCGTAGCCACATTTTCTGGCTTTAGGAATATTATCCCAAACTCCAATCGAGCTTAAAAATTTCTCGCTGGCTCGATTTAATGCACTCACCCGCATATCCACATCAACACAATTTAATGCTTCAGTAGAAGGTATCGAGGCCAGTTGAGTTTCAATTAACGCTATGGACAATTCAGTATTTTGAAGTGCGGCTGCAAGCGCAGTACCTACCATGCCTCCACCAATAATCACTAGGTCAAATTGTTGGTTCATATTAAGGTCTCCACTCGCTCGCCTTGCCTACCAATCCCATAGCTTGATTAGCAAACAATTGTTTTACTGTGGGCATAATGTCCATAGCAGTCATAGCCAGACCTCTTAAAAGTGACCAGTGTAATCCCGGTTCACTAAATTGAGTAGGCAATGAATGACTGATGCGAGTTGTTAATGCTTGGTCGGATTTTTGATTCGCCTGATATTCCAACAAACCCGATAACTTACCCGGCTCATGCAATTGTTTAGCAATAGTGTTTGCCAATGACCTAGCATCGCGCAATGCCAAATTAAATCCTTGGCCAGCCACTGGGTGCAATGCATGGGCTGCGTTACCTAATACCACCACATGTTGACGAACCTGCTCATCAGATTGAACCAGGTTTAATGGATACGTATTTGTGTCACCCACTTGCGTAATGCGGCCTTTATCAAAGCCGATCAGTGTTTGTAATTCTGCCTTAAATTGTGCGCTGTCATACGCCATTCTTTGCTGTGCTTGCTGAACACTCATACACCAAACCAGTGCATACTGGTGTGTATTCATGGGTAATAACGCAAGCGGTCCATCTTGAGTAAAACGCTCATAAGCCCATTGCTCATGGGGTTGATCAAAACTGACATTGCACACAATCGCATTTTGTTGATAATTGAAACGTGACTGGGCAATGCCCAACTGACGGCAACCTTCACTGTTAGCGCCATCGGCCAGTACTAATAAATTGGCCTGAATGAAGTTTTGTTTACTCGATTGTTTTGAGTGCAGCGTGATGTGTACGCCGTCTTTTACGGCTGTATATTCACTCACATTCACGGCAGAAAATAAGCTCAATTGTTGCTGCTTCAGCAAACACGTTTGTAAGCCTGCTCCAATGCTTTTATTTTCAACTACGTATCCCAGCGCTTCAACATTGGCATGCTTAGCATGCAATCTTACTCGACCAAACTGTTTTTGCTGGCTCACTTGAATATGATTAATGGCCGTTGCTGAGTTCGCCATGTACGACCATACGCCTAGCTCAGCTAATATGCGTTTTGAACCCAGCGAAATGGCTGTGGTGCGTTCATCAAAACTGGGCTGCTGCATTTCTAATTGCGAAATGGTTTGAGTTGAAATTTCATTAGCATCCACCAACGCCACGCTTAATCCTTTTTTAATATAAGGATCCAGTAACAAGGATAAACTGGCACCCACCATGCCACCGCCCACAATCACAACGTCGAACGCTTGTCTGTCTTCTTGAGTTTGCTGCATAAGTGTCATCAATAGATTCTAAATTAGGCGGTTTCTATATTGTGCGGGTTTTTACATTCAGTCATCAAAAACATTTACTGATTTTTACTGGTTAACGCTTCGATTTCTTGCACGGATTTTGGCACGTTTTCAGATAAAACCTGATGACCTGTATCAGTGACTAATATGTCATCCTCTATGCGAATACCAATGCCACGCCACTTCTCATCCACATTCGTATCATCAGGGGCGATGTATAACCCTGGCTCGACTGTTAATACCATGCCAGCTTCTAGTGTTCGCCATTCACCTTTAATTTTATACGCGCCTACGTCATGAACATCCAAACCCAACCAATGACCTGTTCGATGCATATAGAAAGGCTTATACGCTTCTTTTTCAATCAGCTCATCCACTGCACCTTCAAGTAACCCTAAATCCACCAAGCCTTGTGTCAGTACGCTCAATGCCGCTTCATGTGGGTGGTTAAAATGATTACCTGGTTTAATGGTATCTATGGCCGCTAACTGCGCGTCTAGTACCAATTGATACAAGGCTTTTTGTTCCGTTGTGAATAAGCCATTAGCCGGAAACGTTCGGGTGATATCGCTGGCATAATGATTAATTTCGCACCCGGCATCAATTAAGATTAAATCACCGTCTACAATTTTTTGATCATTGGCCGTGTAATGTAAAATACACGCATTCTCGCCACTGCCCACAATCGATGAGTACGCATCAAAGCGTGAACCGCTTTGCGCACAATGATTGCGGATCAAACCTTCTAACTGATATTCGAACATACCCGGCTTAACGGCTTCCATGGCTTTAATATGGGCTTGTGCACTTAAATCAGCCGCCGACTTCATAATGGCAACCTCAGCTTCTGATTTTACTAAGCGCAATTCATGCAGCAAAGGCTCAACCGCTAACATTGCCGTCGGGGCGCTCACCCCTGTACGAGCCTTTAGCTTCACTTTATCAATAGCACTGATTAAGCATTGATCCCATTCTTTATCACTGCCCCACAAGCCATATACGTTGTCACAATCTGACATTAATTCAGGCAATCGTTTTTCTAATTCTTCAATGGCAAAAGCACTGTTCACCGATAAGGTTTCTATCGCAGCATCTGGACCCAAACGATATCCAGTCCAGATCTCCATTTCTTTCACCTTAGGCTGACAAAACAAAATGGCGTGCTGCTCTAGCTTATTGCTTTTAGCGCTGGTTTTTTTCACCAACACAAGACAAGCATTGTCTTCTGTAAAGCCAGTTAAATAGAAGAAGTCACTGCTTTGCCTAAACGGAAATTCTGCATCTCGGTTTCTAACATGAAGCTTTGCAGAAGGAATCACAGCGATACTGTTGTCTTCCATGCTTTGCAATAGAGCTTGTCGGTTGGCGGCAAAGTTCAGCATATATTTCTCTATTCCTTACATTTTAAAATTAATGTAGCTTAGGTTCAGGCTTTTTATTGAAATGATAAAACATGAATAACCCAGTCACTCGAGCGTGCTCAACTAATTCGGTAAACAAGCGCTCGCCATCTTCATCAATCTCGTCTTCTTCAATGCCGTGGCTGAACGCATCGTAATGCTTCAAGATTTCCATAACCTCTTCATCCAGCTCACTTTCAACCACACGACCTGAGGCACCAAAACCATCTAAAAAGCCCTTGGCCCACTCGCTAAAGGCCTGCATACGCACTGAAAAGTCTGTTTCATCATCTGGTAGCAGCAATGAATAGCTCATTTCTTCTGCTTGAATGGCTTTTAACTCATCCTGATAAAATCCCAACAGCGGCAGCTTACTCTTATCGCTCCAAGCTTCTGGTAATCCTAGGTATTCTGCGCTTTCGGCTAACCACTGTTCTTTTGTTAAGCGCCCACCTGTGGAAATATAACCCATTAACCAGCCCTGCAAAGCAGACGGCGATGTTAAAGCATTCTGGCTTAAAGCTATGTTACTGTAGAGGTCGAATCGAGATAATCGGGCGGTAGATGTGTCTGACATGGGAAAACTCACTATATAATCGTGCTAATCGTAACACGGCTATAATTGACCCACCAAGAACACAGGATTATATTTAGCCCTAATAGAATCTGAATTAGACGCTTGTTTGTTCGGTAGTCTCCTATAGTCAGCAGTAGTGGACAGTAATTATTGGTCAAGTAACTGATCAAACTTGTATTATGGATAGTAAATGGACACCCAGAATTTAAAAGATATAAACAAAAAGCTTGATGAATTAATCAGTGCTTACCACCGAATTAAAGATGAAAACCGTACACTTAAGGCTGATTCAGAGTCTTGGGTGCACGAACGCCAACGCCTACTTCAACAAAATGAAATGGCGCGCAATAAAATTGCTGAAATGATTTCTCGCCTGCGTGATATGGAGCAGCAACCCAATGAGTGAAGAATCAACAGTGAGCGTAGACATCTTAGGCAAGGAATATCGCATTGCCTGCCCGCCAGATAATCGCCAAGACCTTGAACGTGCAGCAAAATTACTAAACGATAGAATGGTTGAGATCAAGTCTCAAGGCAAGCTATACGGCACTGAGCGAGTGGCCATTATGGCAGGACTAAACCTAGCCTATGATTATTTAAATGCCACAGGTACGAGCCAATCGGCCCAAACTCAGTTATCGCAAATGAACTCGAAAATTGAGAGTGCTTTGGCACAAGATCAGCAGCTAGATCTAGGTGAATAACTCTTAAATCTACCCATAATGCAAGTAATTTAATTCACCCTAATATGCAGCAAAAGCCCAAAAGATACGTTATAATTTTGTTGCTCTCTGGGGTGTTAGCCAGTCTTTGAAGTCCTCGAGCCTTACTCATTATTTTGGAGGTTCCTCGACATTGAGGGAGTGCATGTCCGCCTTGAGCGGGAAGCCCGATTCAGATCAGGAACCACCACCTTGGACCTTTCGGTTCAAGGCCTTTCTCTGACAGCGGCACAGTGGAGAGTCCTTATTACCCCTCTTAATTCTTAAGAGGTTGCGCTTGTACCCATCTCTTTGAAACACCCAAGCGGAAAACCACCTTCTAATTCACGATAAGACATTTCTCTAACCTTCATTGGCATCACATGTAAATTCACACCAAACATGGTTTTTAACGTTTCTCAGTTAGCGTCAATTGGTTAAGATGAAACCTTATTCTTAGAGCCAACATCATGACCATTGAATATGATGCCAACAATCGCAGCAGCATCCGACAATTCATGCGCAATCAACGTAACCAGCTCACAGATCAGCAGCAGCTAGTGGCCGCTAAACGCTTAAGCCAGAATATTTTATCGCAGCCTTGGTATCAGCGAGTTCAGAACATCGGCATATACCTAGCGAATGACGGTGAAGTTGACCCAATTGTTTTGGCTACTAAAGCACTGTTTAGGGGGAAATCCTGTTTTCTACCCAGCCTTCACCCGCTTAAAAAGGGCCAGCTTTGGTTTGGGGACTATCAAGGGCCAAGCATTAAAAATAAATTTGGTATCCCTGAGCCTGACCACAATAGAAATAACATGCACACGGCAAAACAGATGGATGTGGTATTTATGCCACTTGTGGCATTTGATAAAAACGGGGGGCGCTTAGGAATGGGAGGCGGGTTTTACGACCGAACATTTGAATTTCTAAAAACCACTCAAAATCAAAAGCCTAAACTAATTGGATTAGCGCACCACTTTCAAGAGGTAACATCATTACCGATTGAAAGTTGGGATATTCCCCTATCAGCCATTATCACCGATCAGGGTATTATTCATGTGCGCAACAATTCAACTAGCGAATGATATGCTGTGAAACTTGAGCTTGTATGTTTTTAACTTGATCGTCACTGTTAGCTGACAAGCTAGTTGCGACGGCACCAAATACAAATACGATGCTAATAATGACCATTAGGTCTGGACGTTGTGATTTCATTTTTCTATCTAGCCTCTACGCATGCCCTACTCCCTGTAAGACTTTAAACGTAAATAATGAAGCAATCCTATGTTTCTTATTATTAACTTTAGATTGTTTATTCAATAAACACAGTGACTGATGTCACATGTTTTGTTGTACATTTGTGACCATGACCACAATCTACATATACACATGTAATCTGTGTTGCAATTTAAATACCCAATGTAAGTTTGGGGGAGGAATGTAACCCTATGTTACAAAAATGTTAAAGGTGAAATATGGCCCACTGGCTACTAAAAAGTGAACCTGATGAGTTCTCTATTACCGATTTAGAATGCAAATGTGTTGAGCCCTGGGATGGAATTAGAAATTACCAAGCCAGAAATTTCATTAGAGAAATGAAGCAAGGAGATACTGCTTTCTTTTATCACTCAAGCTGTAAGGACATAGGAATTGCAGGGATAATGGAGATAGCAGGCACTTACTATGAAGACCCTCTTGCTATCAATAAAAACAGCCCATACTACGATAAAAGAGCAGTTAATAAAAATTCATGGAGTGCCATTGATGTACGCTTTAAGCAGAAATTTCCTAAGGTTTTATCCTTAGACGCACTAAGAAATATGGCAGTTTACGACCAAAGATTGGCGGATTTAATCTTAATAAAAAAAGGCAATCGATTGTCCGTGATGCCCATCACTGATGATCAATGGCAGTGCATAATGGAAAATGTTGCACCATTTTAACCAACCCCATATAAAATTAAAGCACTGTGCTTTTTACATACAATAAAATAGCCGCAATAACTAAGAAGCCAGCAAAGCTCCACGCAACAATTTTCTGATACGTTTTTTCTTTGATTTCATTTTGATATCTACTTTCAAGATGCTTAATTCTTGATTTTTTATCACTCTGGCTAAAGGCTTTAGACGCTTTAACATTGGCTATTTTTACATCGTACTTAGCACGAATTTCTGGATAAGGGACTGACTCAATCGATGTCGTCGGCTTTTTGTTTTCTTCAAGTGTAGGCGCTGAGTTTTGTGACGTTTTTGATGAAGGCGCACTGCTAGGCGCTGCACCCATAGGTTCTATACCCGCTGAGTTATCATTAAGGTCCACTGACAGTCCCGATTTTCTACGCTGCTTAGCCGTGCGTATCATTTCAGGAGTCCCCCATGTAAGGGGATCTGCTTTTATCTTTCTTTCTAATATAGATGATTTCATTTTAATTCTATTCACAGGTAAGATATTTACGAGTTGCAGTACTTCCCAAGCTTAATCCCGACATCAGAATTAAGCATGCGTAGGCCCTATCAAGGCGGGCTCGCAACTACTGTATTTTTATAGAGTAGCAAACTATTTTCTATCTATTAGTTATTATTAGTTACCTTTAGTAGTGATATGTAATTTACTTTTAAGCTTGACGAATTAAGTGATATATCTAGCCAGTTTGATAAAACAATTCGGCATGAGAAACCTAACGATGTCAGAATGATTTGATCACACGTAAAGGAAATAAAGAAAAGGTATAAAGCTGCTATTAACTCATATTAGGGTGTGACAATTTAGACATGGGTATGGTTATTTCAAAGCGACAACCCTGCCCGACTTCACTGACGCATTTAATACACCCCCCCAAAGCTTGAGTGACTAGGTTATAAATAATATGCGTGCCCAATCCACTGCCACCTTGTCCTCGCTTGGTGGTAACAAACGGATCGAATAGCCGATCAATAATGTCCTCATCCACACCTTTACCGTCATCGCTATAAGTAATATTTAATATTTCACCAATAATAGAAGCTGTAATATTAATATGCCCCACTTCATTGACTGAAAAAGCATGACTTAAAGAATTCAAAATTAAATTCGTAAATATTTGAGAGATGGTTCCAGGGTCACAATACAGCTCGATAGGTTCTGGGATTTCTACAGTTATTTCATGAGCCGTACGCTTAAGCTTAGGTCGCAATGAGGTCAGTATGTCATTGATATAGCTGCCTAATTCAAACTGCCTTAGCTCAGCACTAGACTGATCAACCGCCACCGATTTAAATGCTTTCACTAAATCAGCGGCTCGACGTAAATTACTTCCAATAATATCGCAACTTTCACTAATGGCGCCCAACATGTCAGAAAATTCTTTTTTGGTTAACTTGCCGCTATCAAACACCGTTCGAATTCGCGAAATACTCTCATCCATATGGCTCACAGCTGTAATACCAACGCCAATCGGAGTATTGATCTCATGAGCCACACCTGCCACTAACTCGCCTAACGATGCCATTTTCTCCTGCTCAACCAACTGTTGCTGAGTGTGCTTTAAATTATCCAAACTGCTACGTAGCTCTTTAGTACGCTCATAAACTTTATCTTCTAAATCTGCATTTAATTGAGTAATCTCTGTTTCTTTTTCAATCCGAAAGCGGTCATTCTCAGTCAGTTTTGATAGCATTTTATTGAAAGCATTGCCTAGCTCGCCAAATTCATCTTTACTGACAATTTTCACTTGCTTGGTGTAATCCTGTTTATAAGAGACTTCATTTACTGCTTGAGTAAGCTGGTTTAAAGGGGCCGCTAAACGATTTTGAATGGCTCGAGAAACCAGCCAAACTAAGATCACACTGACCAAGATCACAGGCAACATATAGGCCATGGTAGTTTTAATAAATCCTGTTAAATAGTCATCGCTTTCAGTCAGAATAATTCGACCCACTTCTTCGTTATCTACCAGAATCGGCAGCCGCAGGGTAAAGTAACCGTCATCCCAGTACTTAACTGGGCCACGCTGATAAGTATAAGTAGCTACCGGCTCTAGTGATGATTTTAAATAGTGTGCAAAATAACGATAATCGCCAATGCCATGCTTTTTAAAGACAATAGCTGACTCTACGCCTTGATCAACGGCCAAAGAACTCAGCAACATATTCACAGATTCAGGTTGATCAAATACCACACCAACAGCGGCAGCATCTGATAACAGGTTACTTTTTTGTAAAACTCGATCCTCTAAATTGGCCTTAAACTGTCCATAAAATCCCAGTCCAATAACCGATATTGCAGACAGTAAAACACCTGTACTGACCGCATTGATCAATAGTTGTATTTTTTGCCCGAAACCCAAGCGCACAAACCAGCGAGTCATCTATCAACTCCTGTTGACGGTCTTTTCATTCGCTTCATACACACTCTAAAAAAATCACACAATATACATAGAGTAGCAGCAGACTCGATATATATGTCTAAACTATAAATAATTAAGGAGCTTATATGTCGGATTCAGACTTATTATTTGGTAATGATGAGCCAATCGATGAGGTTGTCACAGCTGAAGAGCCAAGCAATCGCCACGCATGGCGTGTATTGATTGTTGATGACGAAGATCAGGTGCATAAAGTCACCTCTTTGGTATTAAATAAATGTAAGTTTGATCAAAACTCAATTGAACTTGTGCACGCGTATTCAATGAAAGAAGCCGTTGAAATTTTACACGAACAACCCCCTTTTGCGCTCGCCTTAGTTGATGTAGTAATGGAAACTGATGACGCAGGTTTACGTCTGGTTCAGTATATTCGCGAAGAGCTAAAGGATGCGGATATTCGCATCGTACTTAGAACCGGTCAACCAGGGCAAGCACCCGAAGAAACTGTCATTGCTCGATATGATATTAACGACTACAAAAATAAGACTGAGCTGACCAGCACCAAACTAAAAACACTTTTATACAGCGCGCTTAGAAGCTTTAGGGATATAAGAACCATTGCAGCTAATCGTCAGGGGCTTTTTAACCTAATCGCCGCCACCAGTAAAATTGTAGACACGGACCAACTCCCTATTTTCGCCAGCGCAGTGCTGGAAGAAGTTGGAACCTTATTGAATCTTGATTCCGATGCCGTATGCACTCATACGCCTTTAGATGCCATTGCCGCAAAAGCAGAAGATCAAATGTATTCTATATTAGCGGCCACTGGCTCAGTGAAAGAACAGTTAACGCATTCGCATAAACTTCCTCAAGAAATTACCGAGTACTTCGACAAAGCAAAAGGCACGCACCACGGACTGTATGAAAACAATATATTTATTGGTTATTACAATACCGATACGGTGGGAGAGAACTTACTCTATGTTAAAACCAGAGTTCCTTTAGATCGCATGGGGCAGCATTTATTGGATATTTATACCCGATGCGTAGCAATTACTCACCATAACTTGCACAACAAAGACAAGATGAAAAAGTCACGTCAAGAACTGGTGTACATATTAAGTGAGACCATTGAAAAACGAACACCTGATGAAAGCAATCATGTACGCCGCGTGAGTAAGATGGCTTACGCCTTAGCAAAAAAAGCTGGGATAGATGAAGGTATGTGTCAGCGCATCAAATTAGCAGCTCCGCTTCATGATATTGGCACCATTGGCATTGATGATAGTATTCTGACAAAACAGGGTAAATTTACCGACGAAGAACAAACAGCCATGCAACCCCACACAGAAATTGGGGCCAGTATATTAAGTAAATCTGAAAGACCTGTTTTAAAAATTGCGAGCATAATGGCCATGCAGCATCATGAACGCTGGGATGGAAGTGGATACCCTAATGGCTTAAAAGGTGAAGAAACTGATCTGAGTGCCCGTATTATTG
>JAWUVN010000093.1:0-21493 GCA_034112345.1 Bermanella sp.
TAGTTATTTCTATTTCGTCCCAGAGGGTCGTCATCAAACCGATATTGCATTGCCGCTTGAAGTGTTAAAGCTAATCCAGTGGTCAGTGGTATTTTGTGTCGAATATTCATATCTAAACGGGAAAAGTTATAACCGCTAACATCTCCTGTTCCATTGTATTCCGCATCTGCATATTGATGCCAATTTTCTACATGGTAATAAGCCATTCCTAATACAGTATTGCTATTAAAACTATGAATCCAAGATAAACTTCCGCTGCTATCAGCGGATAGAGAGGTCTCTCTTTGCGCTTCTATACTGACTGTCGAGCCAATATCAGAAATATCTAGTTTAGAAGTATCACCTACATCAATGACATCTTGTCCCGTATTTAAGTTTTGAAAGTAATCATCTTTTGAGTCTATAAATGAAAATGAAAATGCAATACTGTCATCTCTTGAAATATTCACCTTAAATTGCCCCTCAATACCTTGATGACCTAATTTATTACTATTAGTAAGTTCCTCGTCATGACTAAGCCCCTCTGAAATCAAACCTGTAAGCACATCATTAAAAATCTTTAAATCTAACTGACCATTGATAGTTGGGAATAATCCAAAATAGCTTATTTCATTACTATAAATTTTTTCAAAGTCTAAATCACTATCTGTCATACCAACAGGAAATAACTGGTTACTACCATCACTCTGCATACCAGAAAGGTAAGCATTTTTTACATTAAACACCCACTGACCACCTTGTTCATAAAGATCTGGAGATCGAATAGCTTCAGAGTAAATAACTCTAATTGTTTGTAATTCAGATAATTTAAAATTAAAAGCTATTCTCGGTGAGAAATAATTTCCATTTAAATTATCATTTTCGTACATACCACCTGCATTTAGTAATGAAAAGTCATTCAACTTATATTCAACATTAATAAAAGCACTCTTATTAAGGTTGTCAGAATATCCATCATTATAAGTTTCTGATTCGAACTCATCCAACCGAAGCCTTAATCCTGCAACCGTTCTTAAATCTCTATTCCAAACAGAAGTATGTTGTAATTCTACCTCTGACTTTGTTTCTGTTAGATCCTTATTAAAGTCGCCACAAATAACCGCACCACCAGTGTTATCATCAGCAAAATCCTGCGTCAAACATGCATGAAAGTCAGTTTCACGAATAAACTTTTGGCTGTATATTTGAATATGAGAAGTCTGACTAGAAGAATGGTCTAAAATAAATTTTGACTGTATATAAATATCATCAGCATGAATATTTTCCGGTGTAAAATACACTAATTCGTCAAGATGTAATTCTCTTTGCTCATTTACGCCAGTTTTATAACCTGCTTGCCATTCCATATTTAAATACGAATTTATAGGGGTGTATGCTGAAAGGGTTGTGTAAGTAGATTTTATACCGTCAGAATTATCCGTCACACCATCATTCTGCACATCAAACCCGCTTTTTTGTTTGCTGCCCAGTGTCCAGCGTAATTCTGTTCTTCCTAAAGAACCAGAGATGTTCACATATGTATTTGCCACATCGCGCATGCCGCCAGTAGCCTTGACAGTTACACCCTTCTCACTTTGCGGGTGCTTGGTCATAATATTCACCGTGCCTAAATAAGAATTGGCGCCGTAGGCTGCTGAGTTAGGGCCGCGAATCACTTCGATTCGTGCGATATCTTCTACTGCCAGTGGAATATCACTCCACTCAACGCGAGCAAGACCAGGTTTATAAACTGAGCGACCATCAATTAAAACTTGTAAACGTCGATGCTCTGGAAGGTTCGTGCCATGATAAGAAACAGATGCCGTTTTTTCACCTACACCACTGTGATACGCCACTAACATTCCCGGTACTAACCGAAAAATTTCCTCTATATCTTTAAAGCCCAATGCTTGGATCGTTTCGGCTTCGATTACGGTAACAGAAGCTGGCGCATCTAACTGAGACTGGCGTAAACGAGCAGCGGTTAGTACAACTGGAATTTCTAAATCAGATCCATACCCTGAAAAGTCAGAGCTAAACATATCATCAATAACTGTAATATCTTCAGTGCCTACATTACTTGCTTCGTTTTCTGCATAAGAAAACGAAGACACAATCATGACTGTAATCAGTAAGTACGTATGAGCGGCAGCTTTATACATCTATTATTCTCTTTCAAACTTGCATATCCACACAAAAAAAATGGTAATGGATTTACTCTAATTTATTAGTATAAGTATAGTCAGTTCACATTTTCTCAGCCACTTCGCAGCTCTGTTTTAGTAGGCCAATTGAGCCAACCTGACCTGCATACGTCATTAATTCCTTTATTTTAGCGAAAACAGACCTGCATATTTCAATTGTGAAAACAATTAGGAAGCTGTGCCGATCACATTTCCACTCCTTATTTTTTACCCTAGTATTAAAAGACTTAAATATTACAAAGGTCGACTACTTTCATGAATTTGAAAACACAGGCAGTACTTTTGCTCATAATTCCCCTGCTATCTGCTTGTGAAGGCGATACAGGTACGGTAACCGATATTACAGACACCGAACTGGAAAACCGATCAGCTGACTGTTCTGAGTATGTCGGCACATATGACTCTTCGGTTACAGATATTCAACGTGGCATTGGTTTCACGGGTGATATTTCAATTACCTCGACAAGTACAACCTGCACAATCGCTTCAAATGATATTCCTAATCATGACTTTAATGATGCTTCGGCTTCATTTGCAACGAATGCCGCTGAAGTCAGTAAATCGTTTACCTTTCCAGTTAGCCCAGCCTTAGCAAGCTCCACATCTGAATTAGAACTGGGTGTCGTAAACGTTATCTTATTAAATGGAGTTGTTGTGGATATCCTGCCAGCCGCTTGCTACGACGTTGGTGATGAAGCTCTGGGCAATGAGAAGATTGGTTGTGGAAGTAATGAAATTGATAACCCTTGGCGATATGACCCCATGTCACCTTTAAATTCATTTGGTACCGACTCTCATAATGCCCACGTTCAACCTGACGGGACATATCATTATCATGGCAATCCAGTGGCTCTTTTTGCTCAAGACTGCTCTACCGCGACATCAGCATCACCCGTAATCGGCTTCGCTGCTGATGGCTTCCCTGTTTATGGCTCATGCATAGAAGATGGCAATGGTGATATCACAGAGGTTACGTCTAGCTGGTCATTAATAGATGGAGGTGGCGTACGACAGGCTGTAACTGGCTACACCAACACACCAACCAGTGGAAACGGTAACATTGCCAGTGACAACTATGACGGCCAATTCCGTGGGGATTATGAATACATAGATAACCAAAGTGATTTAGATGAATGCAATGGCATGACGGTTGATGATCAATATGGATACTATGTAACGAGCAGCTTCCCGTGGATTGTAAATTGTTACAAGGGCACCGTTCAATCGTCCTTTAGCCCAAGTGACGCAAGAGCGTTAAGCACAAAACTACATGGTCACAGCCACGATTAATCAAACACCTTTTAGATCAATCTAAAATAGGTATTTAACTACGGCCATTACATTCAATCGAGTAATGGCCGCTGTGAGTGACTGTTCCATATTATCGCTGCCACAGTAAGCCATATAAGTAAGCCAATAGAATAAAAGCAGGCTTCCTGATTTCAACTAAAATCAATTGATTACCTGCCTATTAAGAGACTTACTATAATGGGAATTAAGAACTTCTACCGACTAGTTATAAGCTCTGTTATTGCGATTCTATTTATCAGCCATACTTGGGCCAACCAGCCAACTAATAGCCTTGTGACATATTATCAAAGCCAAGCGCGTTACGATTTTGGGCAAAAACTTCTCTCCCTAGCACTTTCAAAGTCAGAACAAGACTACGCAATACACGCATTTATCAAATACCCAATCAACGAAGCCAGAGGGGAAAAGATGGTGGTTAATGGTGAATTTGATGTGCAATGGCTTAGCACATCTCAAGAACGTGAAGATTCTATGATTGCAATCAAGTCACCTATTTATAAGGGTATTTTAGGACTGAGACTATTGTTAGTTAAAAAACAACGTAAAGCGGTGCTGAGCCAAATTAAAACGCTTCAAGAGCTACAGCAATATAAAGGAGGTCATGGTAGCCACTGGGGAGATTTACCTGTTTATGCGCACAATGGCTTACCTGTTCATACCAATACAAGTTATACCCCTTTATTTTTACAACTTGCCGACGATCGATTTGATTATTTTCATAGAGGCTTAAATGAAATCTGGCAAGAACAAAACAAATACTCAGAAACACTGAACATTGCAGATAACGTTATGCTGTTTTACCCACAACCCGTGTATTTTTTCGTTAGTAAAAAAAGACCAAAGCTAGCAGAAGAATTAAAAATAGGATTAGAAAGGGCTCAGCATGACGGTTCTTACAAAGCGTTATTCCTAGCTCAGAATAGCGAATACATTCAGAAGGCTGGATTCAATAATCGAACTCTTATTCGTTTAAAAAACCCAACTCTTCCTGTTAACACACCGGCTATTGATACTCATTGGTGGCTACCAAAAACATTCGACATCAAATGATCGATTCAATCTGAATTTAAAAATACAATGATAACTAAACCAAGTACCCTTCATTCTTGAAAACACTGCGCAAGCTGTTAACTGGCATGCAACCAGACTCTAAATAAATGCGATGAAATGCTTTATCTAATTCAACATTCGATAACCCTTTCAAGTTTTGTTGTTGAATGTCATCTTTCATCTGCCATACCATACGATTACCGGTTAGATAACTTAGTGGGTAACTTTGTTCTGTGCTGTACCAATTCAGTTCAGCTTGTACTCGTCCATCAGTAAAACCAGTGGCAACCTTTAGCAACTTAGCCGCATTTTCAAATACATCTTCACTGTAACCATTTTTTTCAAAACCTAAATCTAAGCCCACATTTAGGTAGTCTTGATTGCCTGTCATAAAATATAAATCAATACCTACTCGGGCCACTAAGCGTGACATTTCCCGCTTCGCAATAAAGCGTACTTCATCCACTAAATCAGCGTCTATATAGCCTATATCCAACATATAGTCTTCAAGCATGGTGGTCCAACCTTCAGCGTGTTCATTGGCTGAAAATATTCGACGAATAAATGATGAGTGATGGGCCGCTGTCGCAAACTGTAAATGGTGGCCTGGAATGCCTTCATGAATCATCATCACTGGAATACCCAGCTCTGTATGTTCGGCTAACTGATCTTCTTTTAGTGTCAGGTACACTAAACTGGTTTTACTGCCTTCACGTAAAGCCAAGGGTGGCCACATGGCACCGGCAGGAATAACAGGTTCTAAAAAGCTTGGAGTTTGAAGTATTTTGATAGACTGAGTTTCTGGAATCTCAAATAATTGATTGTTAGATATGAATGCATTAATTGATTCTATTTGTTCAGCGTAGATATCCAGTATCGAACTGATTTCACCGCCAGTTAACTTGGCCGCAAACTTAGTATTTAAGAATTCGTGTAATTCTTCTTGAGTCGTAGTTGCAGGTAAATCGTATTTAGCCTGTAAGCGAACTTCTAAGTCAGATAACAAAGTCTGTGTTTCGACCATGAAATCTTTTGCCAAATTGGCCAGTTGTTTTGGTGATTGATAAATATTTCTCAGCGCTAATATCTCACGTACTTTTTCTTCACCAATGGAAAATTTGGTAATGGTAGTACGCGACACTAAATCAGCCACGTAATCAGAAAGTGCCTGGTTACACTGTTTAATCGCTTGGCTTAATTCATCAAGCTGCTCAAACGATTCTTGTTTGGCCCAATTGTATATGGTGTCAAACAACCCAGGTAAACCTTCGGCCTGCTCCACTTCAATATCTAACCAACGCTTAATCGGTTGGGTAATGACACTTGCTTCAACGCTTAAATATTTAGGGGCTTGCGTTAAACGAGATAAAATATCAGATAATCGATCTTTGGGTGATCGCTCATCATTTACAAATAATTGAAAAATGCCAGCACTTATCCCATCTACACCATTAGGTTTACGGCAACGCTGTAATTGATCACCTTGCTCTAATTCATTGAAAAATATTTGTTGCTTTAAATATCGCGCCATCAAATCTAAATCAAGGTTTTGATCAAAACTGGATGATGCACAAGATTCAATTTGTGTAACTAGGTTTTTTGCATGCAGTGTTTCGGTTTTTAGTGCCGCTAAACTTGGGTCTCCCAGCTGCCCTAGGTATTCAACTTCGCCTAAAGCCATACTTGTCTCTGGGTCACTTAAAACAAACGACTTAAATTTTAATTCTATCGCGGAGAAATCAAGTGATGTATCTGGCATTCAAATAACCTTAAAAACAGAATAACAATAGGCAAAAGTAAATAAGCCCTTTTCAGGGCGTACAACGTTTATGAGGAGGGTATTAAATTATGGCTGGCATTCGTACTTAGCTTGCATATCTGCATACACTTGCGCCATAAGCTTCTCTAAAACCGTCATATCGATCTCAGTCATCTTAAATATATGAATACAATTACTGGCTACCTTATGTTTGCCTAATTGCTTCAACTGACGCTCGTAATTCTCTAACCCACTCATCACGTATAAAGAGATTCTGCCAGGTTCAAGCAGAAATGAAAGTACAGGCCAGTCCCATTGGCGACCTGTTTTATGCACACATGTAAACCGGCCAAAACCAATCACCTGATCGCCCCACATAACAGCTGGCTTGCCACTCACTCGAGTCATCAATTGCTGCAATAGTTGAGCATCAAGCTGGCGACGGGTTTGCTCAAATCCACTGATGAATTTAGCGATATCGGTATCATTTGGTTCGATGAAGGGTTCTAACATATGGAATGGCTTTCTTGAGAGTAGATACTAGCCAGTATAGCGTTTAACACTGAATTTCTAAACTTATAAAAAGGAAAGAAAGCACCCAAGAGGCTAATAGACCCCGCAAGGCCTATCAAAACGGTTTTATGCGGCTTTTTTCAATAACGGCACCCAGTAGAATAAACCCACTAACATTACCATTACGAAGTCTTTTGGTGAGGTTTTATCGATGCTTTTTAGCCTCTTAAATACCAACGCATACTCGATTAAATGCACCACCAATAAACCCAAGCCAATGTACAAAACACTTGCCCCCCACTCACCACTGAATGGTTCAATCAAGTTAACGATAAAAGCGACCCAAAATGCATATAACCCAATTTTATTTAGCTGATTAAAAATTTCCATAATTGCCCTTATTTTTATTATGTGTTTTTGATTTTTGTGAGCTCAAAGTACAACCCATCACACATGGGATATCAATGACATTTCAGGCCAAAAACAGGAGCATAAGTAGCAATCATTAATCAGCCCTTCTACTGTAAAAAACATGATTAATTGGATCAATCTATTCCTAGTGGATGCCTATAACCCAGTGTCATATTGGCTTATGATGGGGTTTTAATTAAAACGACCCGTATAATGGAAAAATTCACGTCTCTCTACCACAGAGCCTCTAAACGTAAAGGGGGCGATCAACACCTTGAATTAATGCTAAGTAAACCTCTTAGCTCTAAACAGCTATTAAAAGTAAGCGACGATGAATGGCTTGAAGAATTCACCCGAAAGATATTTCAAAGTGGCTTCTACTGGTCTGTGATCAATAAAAAATGGCCCGGGTTTCAAGAGGTTTTTTGGGATTTCAATATCAATAAATTATTAATGATGCCCCCCGAAATGCTTGAACAAAAATCAAGCGATGTACGCATCGTTAGAAACTTTAAAAAAGTGAATACAATCCCTGTTAACGCTTCGATGATTCATTTTTCAACCAAAGACAATAACACCCCATTTAATCAGTTTATTGCCGACTGGCCTTGCTCTGACATTATTGGGTTATGGGCATGGCTGAAAAAACACGGGGCTCGGTTAGGTGGTAATACAGGCCCGTACACACTTCGTCAAATGGGTAAAGATACATTCTTGTTATCTAGAGATGTAGAGGCCTACTTACGAGTTCACGGCATAATTGATGGCGGTGTACAAAGTAAAAAGTCATTAACTGCCGCTCAGGATTTCTTTAACGAGATGCAAAAACAAAGTGGTCGAAGTTTACAAGAAATCAGCCAGATCATTGCATTTAGTGTAGGTGATAATAACCTGGATTAATCGCTGAGATACTAAAACGACTTTATACTCTTGGTAACTTTAATCCGCGACCTATATAGCTTTAACCCCCTAAAATTAAAAAGTGAACGTTCTCTACTGTATACACATGTAAAGAGCGTTCACTTATTTTAGTCAGTGCTCAAGTTAAAATATAAAAGTACAAGCGCTAACTAATCTTTTTTAGACAATGTAAGCTCGATATTCTTTGAATTACCTGCATACCACTTTTGAACATATAAAGACCCAACGATAGGTGGCTGCCCTTCTTCTGGTACTTCTTTATACCGTACGCTGTTTTTGGTTTCTTTTTCAAATTCGAATTGAATGGTTTTATCCGACATATTGATTCCTGTAATTCATTATTACTTATTTACTAAAAAGCCTTTTGAATATCTAAATTAGCCTTTAGCTGGTGCACAGACACCTGTTATTTGCTCATAACGTCTAGTATCACTAATATCCACATTCAGATACTGTAAGTAGGCAATTGCTTCTTTTACTTTACCAGATATCATAGTGGCATTGTAAAAGGCTTTAACGGCCTCTTCTTCATGATTTAGCTTTAACTCACTGATACCTAATAATAAGTTAGCACGGCCAATAAATTCATCCTCGATAGACCAAGTGCATGCTTCTTTAATAATGGCATTCATTTCACCCCATTTTTTTTGCTGATAGTACAACTCAGACAAGTCTAGGTAACGCTTGGTATTATTATCATACTTAAGTGACTTTTTTAAAGCGTCTGCCGCAAAACTTATTTCTTGCGCCAGATACCAATATTTAAATAGACGATCAAAATTATCTACATTACGATCCACCTGATATAGATCCATTAATTGCTGAAGCAACCTTGCAGCTATAAATGGATTACCTGACTGATTAATTAAATCCGTTGTGAGCAATAAACTTTCAGGCTCTATTGCCAATCCCTTTTGTAGGGCGGCTAACAACACTGTTGCAGCTTGCGTTGAATGATCATTTCTTATATGTAACTTACTCAGCCTTAACCACTGCTCTACCGAATTTTCGTCTAAAGCCAAAATTAGCCGCTGAACTTGTTCACTGCCCAAGTAATCTTTTAAATTATAAAATGTAAACAGTATTTTTTTTAGATCATCCACTTCCAACTCTAGACCCTGCTCATATTCTAAAACCAATAATCTGGCAATCTGAAGTGCTGTTTGATTCTCCTTAAGATGATAAAAGGACAGCATTCTTTTTATACGCAACCTACCATTTGGCCTACCCTGTAAAACAATAAACCGATCAAACCCCTTAATAAAAGATTGATACATAGACTGTTGAAAGTATAAAGATAAAAGTTCTTGCTGTGTTGTTTGCTTAGCAAATATTGATAATCCTTTTCCTTCTAAAGAAAGTAAGTAATATTCAATGGCTTTATTAACAGACACTTCTGAAGAAAATTGAGAATAATGACGGGCCAAATACCTAGCCGTGCTTTCTTTTGCATACGCATCTTGCAAGCTATTTAGCTCACCCTCTAACTCTTGAATAGATTTAATAACTTGCTTAGTTTTACCTTTAGATTCAATCAATTCATTACTTTTATATTGATCCGAGTATGAAACCGTAGAAAAAAATAACGACAGTGTAGTTAGAATTATTATATGTACAGAAAAATTATTCGTCATATTAATAGTCCCAGTTATATGGGTAGTTCTTCCACTCAAACTCAATTTTCTGAGACACATAACGATCATACCCAATAAAACCTTGATAGCGCCACTTGCTTACTGCAAGCACTGCATTTTCTTCGAATACACCTTTAGGTGATGCATCAAGAATTCGAATATCTTTTACACGCCCTTCTGAAGAAACAGTAAACGACAGTAGGACCCAACCATTTATTTTGTTATCCCATGCGACTTTAGGAATAATAGGCATCCGAGTACCCACTGGTGTAATCTTACTTATACTTTTTGGCTCAATCGTTATTTCACCATCAAGGCCTTCTGTACTGGTTGATGTATCTAGACTGCTCGGTTGAATCCAGTTTTGCTGTAATCTAGGTAACTGTTCGACGTTCAATTGAATAGGTGTTAGTGCTAACTTTAACTTAATATCTATATTGTTCAGATTCGTTTTTTCTGTGACAAGCTTACTTGTATCTAATTTTGGACTAGGCTCTTCTTTAGGTGATTTTTTTCGAACAACCCTTTGTGTTTTCTGGTCTTTCCCTTCATTTTTATTTTCTATAGTTACAAAAATAGGTGCCTGAACATCCAGTGGGGGAAGATCATCAGTCCGCACAAAACCCATCATGATATAAAACAATGTCAAGGTGACGAGCGCAGAACATATAAAAGCGATAGGAATACGCATTAATATTTTTTAGCTGCCAAAGCAATATTTTTTACACCCGCCAACTTCACCTGATCCATAACATTCATTAATGTTTCTGCTAACACCGCTTTATCAGCTTGTATCACCACAGCCCCTTCTGGATTATTAGTATGCAACCGAGCAACAATGGCCCTAACCGTCGCAACATCTACCTGGCGTTTATCAATCCAAACATCCCCCTCATTATTGATCGCCACAAAAATACTGGCTTTATCTTGTGACACTGCACTACTGGCTGAGGGGGCGTTAACCTCAATACCAGATTCCTTTACGAACGAAGTGGTTACAATAAAAAATATCAACATGATAAAAACAATATCAAGCATAGGCGTGATATCTAATTCACTTTCATCTTGCTGAACTTGGTGGCGACGTGCACTCATATTCTAGCCTTACTTGGTGGACGATGAAAAATGGTCAGACTATCTGTCAACTGGTCTAATCT
The DNA here is from genome assembly GCA_034112345.1 of Bermanella sp. GTDB lineage: Bacteria > Pseudomonadota > Gammaproteobacteria > Pseudomonadales > Oceanobacteraceae > Bermanella. Next base: position 10,940 of record JAWUVN010000093.1, read on the forward strand.
ATGTTTAATACTTTGCTGTAAAGCATGATTAAAATATATGGCTGATAATGCTAGAAACAAACCAACCATAGTGGGTAATGTGGCTTTATATATACCTGCCCCCATGGCTTTTGCATCACTGTTCCCTGTTAGAGATATAATTTCAAATACTCCTAACATCCCGGTCACTGTGCCCAACAAGCCTAATAAAGGACAAATAGCGATTAATACCTTAATACTTGATACACCGCGCTCTAATGATTGCTTAGACTCAGATATAATTGATTCTCGTATCTTATGTGCATTCCAAGAATATTGATCGCTTCGCTTTCCCCAACTATTAATGACACCTTTTAAACGATGCGGAAACTCCAGCTTAATAAAAATAAGTCGCTCGATAATTAAAAACCAAAGTAAAAAACCAATGACTAATAAAACCGATACTACTGGGCCTCCATTAAAGAAGAATTGCTGCCAAATATTAGGATCAAAAAAATCAAACATGAATAACGTCCTAATCCTTTAAGATTACACGATCAGATTCACGATCTTTAGCTAAAATACCAGCACTTTGTTCATCTAGTATCTGAAGAAGTATCTTACTAAAAGAAACTAAAACGTTATGGCTTAGCAATAAAGGAATAGCGACCGTCAATCCTAATACAGTGGTGACTAAGGCTTGTGAAATGCCTCCTGCCATCAACTTTGCATCTCCACTACCAAACAAACTGATACTTTGAAAAGTTGCGATCATTCCTATCACGGTTCCAAGTAAACCAAGTAATGGTGCAATAGCTGAAAACAATTTAATTAAACTGTGACCCTGCTCAAGTTTAGGCAGTTCTTTTAAGATAGCTTCATCCAACGCAAGCTGTAGACTTTCATCATCTTGTTTACTTATGGCATCCAATTGATTAACTTTGGTGAAAATCCGCCCTAATGGGTTATCCGTTTTTATATCAGATAAGTTCTTTAGCTGCCGCTGCGTCTTTACCCATGTTATAGAAAGGTACACAAGACGATAAATAATAAGTAAAAATCCCAACAGACCTAAAACAACAATAGAGAATCCCACTTCCTTACCTTGTAATAAGCGCTCATAAATTGATGGGCTTTGCCCCAGTATCGCCAGCAGATCTCCTCTGCTTGGATCAATAATAGCCGATTGAATGCTTACGCTAGAATCAGAATCAAGCTCACCATTAGTTTGGCTAACGGCCTCGCTATAGTCTTGCATCACATCTTGCTCAACTGGCTGCTGATCTATAACCAGTAACTCTTGATTTTCAGGGATGAATCGTAAAAAGCTCCCCTCTGAGAATAAACTAAATGTACCCAAGCGTATGACATCTTGTTTTTTCGATTTCCCCTGACTATTAATGACATCAGCACTGTACCGAGTATTTTTACCAGACTCAGTCATTTCCTGCATAACCAACAACCACATTTCTCTCATATCTTGAATACTGGCCAATTCTGATCCGGACTGTAAATTCTGAAGTTTCTGAAGCCTTTTAGGAAGCTGGGATTGCACCAACGAATCTTTCATACGAGCAATGAAATCCCCACTAAATTGGCTGTATATACTATGAATATCCCCTAGTTCTTCGCTATGTTTATCCAGTTTAGCTTGCAATGCATCAATCGATTTTTGTTGCTTATCAGTAATACTTACTAGTGGATTAGATGTTTTTTGATGATTTAGAAATTCTTTCTTAGCGTTTACAACCAAGGTTTTTTGTTTGTCGCGATGACGCATAAAATTATCTTCGCGATCCTGATACAGATTACTTTCTTTTATCTTCAACTGCCTGGTGCTTTCTAATAACTGATCTAGATTTATTATTTCAAGATTATCAATAAATACTTTATCTTCTGATTTATAGTCACCCTTTTCATCCAATCCTTCATTCTTATCCTCTACACCATGAGCCATAAAATTAATTGATAAAAGCAAGCCACATAGAATAGTTATCGTTAAAGTATTCATGTTAAAAGCCTCCATTCTTAATCGGTCTAGCGTTACTTAGTTCAGCTGAATATGGAAGTTCTAGCAGTTCTGGTGCCGATTTTTTAGAGGCTACCCTCATGGCCTTTCGTATATTTAAGTGATAACGATTATCTAAAACACCCCACGCTTTAGATTCTTTATTCCACATGGCACTGGTTTTCCCATCCATCGTTTGCAAGTAAAGGTGGCTTCTTCCTATTCGTAAAATTTGAACCGATAAACGCTCATTATTCAACTCGACCGTATCCCTATAAACTTCTAGGTCATAATTATAATCATTTTCAGCCTGATACATTTCCATTACCCTCCTATATTTTTCAGATATAGAAGTAGAACTGCTGCTTAGCACTTGATTAAGTTTATCTAATGCGATTAAACGTTGTTTCTTTTTGAATGGTAGGTCCAATTTTATAAACTGAGTTAAAGTGCTGACCATTTCTCGCAATAAAGGCAATAATTTCTGCTTAGTAATTACTATGTCTTTTAATTGTTGATCAAGACTAATCAACTCTTCAACCTGCTCTTCTTTAAGTATTCGAAGTTCATTGTTATACGATTTTTGATATTCGGATTTTTGTAATAAAGCCTGATATTCATTAAGTAACTTATCGGTCTCACTCATCAAGTGATCCACACGTTCTTGGCTGGATTTGCCTATATCCAATGTTTGACGATTGTTATTTAAGCTGTCTGTTAAGACATGGTTCGCGGCTGACTCTTGTGCAGAGCTCATCATTGAGAACAAGCCACTTAGTATTATGGCTAGGGGTGAAAATTGCTTAAGACGCATAATGAAACCCAAAACAAATAAATAAATATAATATATCGATGAATAATGACATAAACCTGAACAGAAAGTAAAAGTTTACAGCGGTCTCTACATATCTCGTCATTCAGTCTTATTATTCACCTAAATTAATCTTTCTAAATCCTATGTTACTGGCATAAAAAAGCCGCTGTTAAAAAGCGGCTTTTAGTATGGTTAATACAAGATTAACAAAAAGAGCTTAAGCACGTCGCTTTCTAAATGCATAAATGCCTGCATTGAAAAGCGTGCCAAAAAATACACCCCACTCACTTAAGTTTGGCTTAGGTTTCTTACCATTAGCCATACGCGCTAGCTGAGCCTCATACCAAGTAATATCTAGCATGGCCATTTTATCAATAGCACGCTTACCTGTTGTTAGTATCTTTAATTGCTGCTGATGATTTTGATCTGCGATCAATTTATTAGGGAAATCAGGATCGACCACTGTGGTACGTGCAACGCCTATAAAATCTGTAGCACCACTATCTAAAGCAGACTGCATCGCTTTCGAAGAGCGGAAGCCACCCGTTACCACTAATGGTGTATCCACCAGCGTACGGACTTTATCGGCGTAATCTAAAAAGTAGGCTTCGCGTTGAATCGTAGAATTTTTCGCGTCACTGCCCATCATTGACGGGTTTTCGTAAGTGCCCCCTGAAATTTCTATTAAATCGATCCCTGCTTCTGCAAGTGTTTTAACAACCTTCATTGAGTCTTCTTCAGAAAACCCACCTTTCATAAAATCAGCAGAGTTCAACTTAATACCAATTGGAAACTCACTGCCCACTGCATCGCGTATAGCTTGATACACGGCTAATACAAATCGCATACGATTTTCTAATGAACCGCCCCACTGGTCTTCACGCTGGTTATGTCTTGGCGATAAAAACTGACTCACTAAATAACCATGAGCCCCATGAATTTGCACGCCTGTAAATCCGCTTTCTTTTGCTAGCTGTGCACTGGTCGCAAACTTTTTGATGATCACTAAAATTTCAGATTCAGTCAGTGCTCTAGGTTTGTTAAAGCCTTTCTCTAAACCACGAGTTAAAGCAATTGCAGAAGGCGCCACAGGCACATCAACAATAAAGTTTGGGATTTGTTTACCAGGATGATTCAATTGAGTCCAAATATGAGAGCCATTTTTCTTACCTGCCTCTGCCCACTTTTTAAATTCGGTTAAATCACTTTGTTCATCTAGCACCACATTTTTTGGCTCGCCTAACGCGCCACGGTCAATCATGATATTACCTGTCATAGATAATCCAATACCGCCTTCAGCCCAGCGACCATAAAGCTTTGACAGACCAGGCTTTGGATTATGATCTCGCGTACCTAACTGCTCACTCATGGCCGATTTAAATAAGCGGTTTTTAATTTCTTGGCCATTTTTTAATGTAAAGCTAGATCCTAATAAAGCAGATCCTGAATTCTGTTGAGTCGCTTGTTCTGTCATTCTATTCTCCAATCACGGTGTTTAGACCGATCGTCTTTTAACTATTTCTAAAAAAGCACACTGGATGTGTGCTGACTGATTATTCATTAATCGTGCTATTTTGAACGCACTGGCTTTAGCAGTGTTTCAATCATCAATTCCATAATGCGTTTTACTGGCTGAGTATCCGCAGACATTTTCATGGTAATCAATGCCCCTTCCCATGTGGCCCAATACACAGTCGCCAACTCTTTTGAGTTCATATCCGTTCTGACATCACCCTGTTTTTGGGCTTGCTCAAATACACCACTAAAAAAATTAAGCCACTGACCCATGGCCTGCTTAAGCTCTATGCGGCATATTTCACTTTCTGAAGAAATTTCTGTGGCAATAGAACCCACTAAGCATGACTTTTTAAATCCATCATTGGCGTACTGCTTTAAGCTATAGCGGTAAATTGACCTAAGCTGATCAACAGCCTTTAAATCTCTACCTTCTCCATCTAAGAACGTATTTAGCTGAAGTAATAAACCCTGACTGTAATGACCAATTAATTCGGCAACAAAGGCTTCTTTACTAGCAAAGAAATTATAAAACGAGCCTTTAGGCACATTCACCATATCTAATATTTGCTTGATGCCCGTTCCGTGATAGCCATGCACAGATAACTGCTCAATCCCTGCTTCGATTAAGGCTTCTCTGGTATGTTCACTGCGTCTAGGTCTGCTCATCCTTCTACTTTATGACCGATCGTCTTGGAATGAAAGCACAAACAGCCCATTAGAGGTAAAAAGCTATGTTGCCTATATGAGACAATCGATTATTGTCATCATGCTAAGAAGGGCCTAGATCGTAAAGCATCACCCACAGCCCTTTATTTAAAAGGGCCGGTTCTTTGCCACCTAGGAAATTGATCTGTTATTTAGCTTGATATTGACGTGGTACCTTCAAGCTAGGCTGATTGCTTTACTTCGGTGCCCTTCACAATACGTCTGAATTCTTCTTTATAACCAGGCAGCTCGGTCCCCATTATTCGATCCCACCATGTAAAGTACAGGCCATAATTGCCCCTAACCTTTTGGTGATGAAGATCATGATGGGTCGTTGTGGTGAATATATCTAACGGGCTATCCACCCATTTATGATGATGAAACTCTATCCCTGAATGCCCTTGTGCATTACGCAGTATTTGAATAGCCACAAACGCAAATAAAATGGCCCCGTGAATGGGAACCGCCCACAACATAAAAGGAACAAATGCAGACATAACAAACGCCTCACCCGGTGAAAAGCTGTAAGCTGCCCAAGGTGTGGGTGTGCGCGATAAGTGATGTACCTTATGGAACCACTTAAACAATTTTGGGTGATGCATGCTGCGGTGGGCAAAATAAAAGTAAGTGTCATGAAGTAACAGCATCGCTGGTAAAGAAAGCGCAGTATAGAGCCATCCCATATCCGCGACATTCTCGTAAACCTTCATATAACCATTGGATATTCCGTATACAACAAATACAGCCACTAACGCATAAATACTGGTTGTTAGCAGCGAATAGAATATTTCTCTGCGAATATCGGCAGATGTGGCTATTTTAGTTTGAATTTTACGAGACTGAGACCAAGCCTTTAGCCACTTATACAAGATTAAACTGGTCACGCTGCCTGCGATTAAGTAACGCAAGGTGTCCATGGTGAACACTGCAAACCATACCTGCAATTGAACAAATAGATAATCTAGGCCTTGTAGTTCATATAGATTAGGATCAATTCCCATATTCAGTCCCTTTATTATTATTTTAGGAACCTACAGATTAACATCGCTTTTTACTGAAACAAGGACACTATTGGCCCTATTGTCACAATTTATTTATTAAACTTATGCATCGATCTCATCAACATTAGAGGACTCGCCTAATTGATAATAGTCGCCATAAAAAAAGGCCATTCGCTTTCGCGAATGGCCTTTTTAAATCGTGGTTACTTAAGTTCTTATTTTAAGAAAGCAAGAGTACATACGATTACAGCTGTCAATATAAGGCTGTGTACAATAACGCCGCGAACGGTAGTGATTGGACCCATTTTGCCTTTAATTGCATTGATTTCTAGTGCAGCAATAATTGCTAAAGAAACCCATAATGCTGTTGAACCCATTCCGTAACCCCAGCTGCCCATGTGTGCGCCTGAAAGCATCATGAACGCCATTGGTCCAGAGAACAAAGTGTTAGTACGAGAAGCCAAAAGCGCTTTACCAGCAGCCGTTGGGCCATCGCCTTCAACCATGCCTAGAGCGATTTTTTGGTTTGGCCAGATGATCAACCAAACGTTTAAGAACATAAGTGTACCCATGGTAGCACCTAGGATGATGTAATCGTTTACAACACCTTTCATGATCATGCCAACAAGAAGGATCAAACCAGTAAGGAATGTACCCATAGCGCCCCAACGGAACCACCAAAGTGCTTCTGGTGCTAGCTTAGCTTTAGCGTCTTTAAGTGCTTCAGGTGTTGCTGCTTTAAAGTAGCCACCTTGAATAAAGTTAAAGTAGTATAAAAGACCGATCCAAGTCATACCGAACAATAAGTGACCCCAACGGGATAACATATCAACAAGTATCATAATATCCATAACATTCCTCTCTTTTAGATTCCTAATTTCATAAGGTAAGTCCTTATTTATTAGGTATTTTTAATGAATTACGTACAAAGTGGAAAATAACTGCTCATGGCAAAACAATCAACTTTATTTTGATATAAATCAATTTTTTGTTGGTTATTTGAACAGCTCTTGCCAATATATGGCAAGTGTGTAATTTCTCTAATTAACGCACCTTACGAATTTGAAGCAGACGGTAGCTCAATACTTGATGGGTATAAGCCCATCGTAAAAATCTTGCAGTGGCTTGGTACTTTATCCAGCTTGATTTTTGATCAACCAGACCGGCCTTTTTCACCTGCTGAATATGCCCTGACAACCACTCTCCAAATGGTAAAAATACCGCATCTGATATATCTATACTGCGTGCCATCTTGAGCCCTCTACTGGACAAATCAGCCACTACATCCTCTTCGGTCATTAAGTTACAAAACGGTATATGAGATAGCTTGCAGATTAACTTGAGTATCAGCTTATGAAACGGATTGGTTAATGGCTTGGTGAGCAGTAAATCGCTGATGGCCAAAATACCATCTGAAGCTAGGTGAGTTTCACACAGATCAAAAAAAAATGATTTTTTATGGAAGTGATACACACAATCTAAAGCCAGTATTCGATCAACAGAGCCAGGTATCGCTTGCCAAGCGATAGCATCACACGCATCCGCCTGACGAACCGTGAAACCTTCTATCTTTGCTGTATTAATGGATTTTTGTGCTAATGCCGTTTGCGAAGCTGAGTAGTTCATACCGTATAAAGAGGTAACTGAGAATTGCTGATGCCATACAAAGAGTTGATCGCCACACCCAAAACCCGTATCTAATACAAGATGCGAATCTGGTAACTGATCTAACTCTGCACACTGTGCCAGCTTAATTGCAAGGTACTCGCATGCTTGTGGGTAGGTTGTGTCAATAAGAGCACTTGTATCACTTGATGTGGAAGCCACTAGATTTAATGAATCACGCTTCCAGTAGCCTAGATTGCCCCAGCTGCTGAACCGCTCATTTGTATTGGGGTCAATATTTAACTGAAGGTCTTCTAAATCATAAAACTCATGATGATTTATTGATTCTTTTTTTTGACCATTATGATTTTTCATTCATAGCACTTGCCATCTTGGCTTCATGTTCATTGTGCCATGGAATACTTACACCTAGTTGTCGCGCTATTTCCACAGACGACTCTACGGCTGCATCAAGTAGTGGAATTTTATCTGCCATAAACGAACCACAAATTTTTATATCACTTTGTTGATTCAATAACTGTAACTGTAAAACAGCATCACGGCTTTTTAACGACACAAGTGGACGCGTAAAATATTGCTCACTGATGATATGTTCTGGTTTAGGAGTTTTTATTGCATTCCATGTTTGAAACACAGGCTGCTGGAATTGATAGGTGCTGAATGCTTTTGTTAGATCTACCGAGGTAGAAGGTCTTGGTAAAGATTGATCAACAATATAACTCACAGGCGCCGCTTGTTGCTGGTTATACACAATATCGGTATCAGTATGTAAAATCATTGAAGATGTTTGCATCGGAATAGCGCTCAAAAGATCAGATTGTTTGAACTGAATAGAATCAGCATCACAACCATTCGCCAAAATTTTCTGTGCGATATTGGCTTGTGTGGCAATAACGATATTATCAAATTCATAATCAGAAATATTACCCGACATACGGTTTAAGCTGGTCAGTTTTGAAGCGCCACCATCCAATGACATCACCCCAAGAACTTCTTCGTTGCACAGTACCTGGTAGCCACTTGTAATTTTTGGAATAATGCCATCAACGCCCTGCTTCGCCCTTACGATGCCATCATCCATAACACCACAGGTTAAGTACTCCAAGATTAAATCAGCGGGGTACTCCAAAATACCTTCGTAGTCGCAGGTGCAGGTCACTGATAATGCGGGTAATAAAAGCGTATTTATAAAGTCATTATTAAAGCGATTAATCGACAAATACGTTTTAAACGTTATTAACTTTAGGTTGTCTTTTAATTCTACCTGATCCTTTTTAATCTTTTTAAAAAATGATAACTGGGCAGCTGCCAATTTTAAGGACGCGATGTTCAAACTAATTCGGCTTAAATAATTCACCGACCGCCCTAACAATTTAAAATGACTATATTGAAAAAAAGGCGTAACGGCACCTGTCTTTCGGTCCAGTGTTTGATACACACTAGAATGATCACTTTCTTCCATTTCTAGGTCTAAATATTTGTACAAAGAGAACAACTGAGGGTAATACCCTTTAGTGAAGATTCTAAGAGGAATATCGATTCGTGTACTGATGCCGTTACTGTGGTAATCCGAGGTAAATACACCCATTCCGGCTTTTTCATGCAGCTCAAACAAGGTGACATTGTATTTGTCTTTTAGTAACCACGCAGCGCTTAGCCCAGCCAGCCCAGCACCCACAACCGCTAGCGAAGGCTTAGCATCTTTTTCTTTAGCATTGGGACCAGATACAGCAGGGTCAACGGCAAACATATACAACTCAGGTTAATTATTCTAATCCGCACATAGTATAACCCCATCGGAGGCACAACAAGACCTACGGGGCCTTACTTACTGTTCATACAAAACGAATCAATCACTTATTTCAACTCGGGCTATTTAAGCAACCGAACATCACAAGCTATGCGGTTACGCCCGATAATTGGAAAACCGCTTGTTTACCAAAATGGCACTCCTAACGATCCGCTGAAATATTTTACGCAATCATCACCCTATAAGTGAAGAAGCTGGGTATAATCCGCCACCCTAATTTTTTCATTATCGTCTTACTATTTATGTCCAATTCTTTCGCACAGCGCTTCCAGTTAATGGTTGACCAATTAAGTTCGGGCAATAAAAAGGCCTTTGCTGAATTAACGGGTAAATCAGCCTCCCATATATATAAAATTTGCCGCGGAGCCAGTCGTCCGTCTATGGCTTACTTGCAACATTTATATGACGAATTCCGCATTGACCTGAATTGGTTATTAACTGGCGATCAATCTGAAGGTGCCACTGGTGATATGCCCGGTTTATCGAGTAAGGTAAATGATTTGGTGTATGCCCCTATGTTTGATGTGCATGCCAGTGCGGGCTTTGGAGCCGAGGTAGTCGCCGAAGACATTAGTGACTATTTTGCATTTAACAAGCACTGGTTATCTCGTCAACTTGGAGTCTCTGGTCAGCAATTGGTGTTTGTCAGTATTCGTGGTGACAGTATGGAGCCAACCTTATTTGATGGTGATAACGTATTGGTAGACATGAGTAAAAAAAATGTCAGTAGTCATAGCTTGTACCTAATTCAAACCGAGCAAGGCTTGATGGCTAAACGCTTAAAACAAAAATCTGAGCACCACATTGAGGTGATCAGTGATAATGAACAATATGAAGACTGGTTATTGGATTTATCCGCAATAGAGCATAACCCAGTGGTGGGTAGAATAGTCTGGTGTGCACGAGCCCTTTAAAGCAGCCATCTTATAGAATGTGGGCTTTCACCAGCAATGTCGTTTTGTAAATATTGGTCATGTTATTTTCAACTCAATAAAGTCCTAAAAACACCCTATATAACAAATAGATCCTTTATCTCCCTTGGCTTGTGGCTATAATGCCCGCCACTAAAATTAACCAATAAGTCAGTCAAACCAAAAGGCCCTATTATTATGAG
>JAWUVN010000094.1:0-24611 GCA_034112345.1 Bermanella sp.
AATTTTATTAATTAACTAATAGAGTTTTTGTTACTTTAGCATTTAATGCACGTAATGAGGGTACTTAATATTAGTTTTGAGGTGTTAAAAGTGGATTATACAAAAAAACCGCTTTAGCGGTTTCTTGTATACATTAGCGGATATTAAGCGGGTACTTTCTTTAAACGCTCAATTGATTTTTGTAGGTTTTCATCACTGGTGGCAAACGAAATACGCATAAAGCCAGGAGTACCAAAAGCACTACCAGGTACTAGTGCAACACCGGCTTCTAATAGCTTTTCGGCTAGGTCAGTATCTGTTTCGCAATTAAGCTTAGCCTGCATGCCAGAGAAGTCTGGGAATACGTAGAACGTCCCGTCGCCAGCTAAGCATTCAATGCCATCAATTTCATTTAGCGCTTTCACCATGTAGTCATGGCGCTTTTTGAATACTTTAACCATGTCTTGAACACATACCTGATCACCCTCAAGAGCGGCTTGCGCAGCGTATTGGGCGATTGATGTTGGATTTGATGTGCTTTGGCTTTGAATTTTTTTCATGGCGCCAATTAGCGCTTGTGGGCCAGCAGCGTAGCCGATTCTCCAGCCTGTCATGCTATAGGCTTTTGATACGCCGTTTAAAACAATCGTGCGGTCATATAGGTCTGGGTTAACCGTTAGAATGTTGTTGAACGATTCTTCCGTCCAAAGAATGTGTTCGTACATATCGTCAGTGGCGATTAATACATCAGGGTATTTACGTAGAACGGCACCAAGGGCTTCAAATTCTGCTTTGGTATAAGCCATGCCTGAAGGGTTAGATGGGCTGTTTAATACCACTAACTTGGTTTTTGGTGTAATGGCGGCTTCTAGCTGCTCTGGTGTGATTTTAAACCGTGCTTTAGCGGTTGTTTCAATGACAACAGGAACGCCTTCTGCGATCAAAACCATATCTGGGTAGCTTACCCAATAAGGTGCCGGAATTACGACTTCGTCACCTGGATTCAATAGAGCCAGGCTTAAATTGAAAAAGCTTTGTTTTCCGCCGCACGAGACAAGAATTTGGTTTGCTTGATATTCAAGCCCATTATCATTTTTAAATTTGTTAATAATGGCATTTTTAAGTGTAGGGGTGCCGTCTACCGCGGTGTATTTGGTAAAACCGCTGTTAATAGCATCAATCGCGGCATCTTTAATATGTTGCGGCGTATCGAAGTCTGGCTCTCCGGCCCCTAATCCGATGATATCTTGACCAGCTGCGCGTAGTTCGGCGGCACGGTTAGTAACGGCTAGGGTAGGTGAGGGTTTAATGCTTTGAACTCTTGTAGAAAGTTGCAGGTTCAAGGCGGTCTCCTCGGTGTAATTAAACGTGTAAGTATATGATTCAATGGTAAATCCACCCGGATTTACGGGCCACATTCTATAGTAATCATGGCTTTAATGCACTAACGGAATGGGTGGGGGGGCCATTTAATTAGTGTGTTTTGGGTGTTGAGGCCTGTTTGTGCAAGGGGGTCTGTCGGTGCAGTTTTAAGCCTAGTTTCTATATTTTGACCTTCTGGCAGGGTTTTGTTCAAACTTTAGAGTGATTTGGCTATGGGCGAACCAAGTAAGTAATTATGTGTTTTGGTTTTTGTATGGGCTAGTGGGCGCTGAGAATACTATTTGAAATGGCATGCTCAGTGTTAAGTGCTTTAGCTAATTAATCGTGCTTTTCTAGATGCGCTTAATTTTACAATTTCAAATTTAAACGTTATTTACTTGTATATGAATGTCTAGAAAAGGTTTAGTTAAGTTTAAGTCGCAGTACTGACGTTGGAGTTGGGTGAGTCAGGTGTCTTATTTTCAATGTTAAACCGATTTGAGCGGAGAAGGCTTCCAAAATCGTTAAATCTAACGCCATTTTCTTTTAAAACTGGGTACACTTTTTTAGCTACCATTTGACGTAAGTAAAATGGCTGGGATACAACAAAGTGGTGAAGTGTATGGGTGGCACTAAAGTTAAAGCTAAATATTTGTACCGGTAGTAGGGCCCAGTGATTAATTACTTGGCATTGTTTTAATAATGAATCCACATCGCCGTAATAATGCATTAGAGTCGTAGTATTGTGCAGACAAAGAGCTCGCAAGGCGTTGGGCAGTACCCATACTACGGCGGCAATATTTAAGAACTCTACAGCGGTTAATACAGCATCAGGGTAGGTCATTGTAATTTGCATTTGCGTCATAGCAAAATCAAATCCATGAAAAATTAAAAAGCCATAGAATAAAATCACAAAGATGTGTGCAAGTGGCGCACCTTTTAATACAAACGAGAAATAGTTGTAATCTTTCATTCCACGTAATTCTTTTTGTCTAAGGCTGATTGATAGAAAGCCATCAAGAGAAGTAATTAATCGTTTCCAGCCAAACTTCATTCCGTTTCCAATTACGCGTTCTTCAATGTCGTCTTTTGTTCCTGAAGTTTTATGGTGATTAAAATGGATAGATCGACGATACCAGGGGTTAACAGTGTTGGGGCGCATGATCCATACAATAGCCATCATCATATTATGAATAAATGCATTTTTACGGAAGTACAAGCGGTGAATTAAATCATGTTCAATTTCATGAGAAATAGATGCAAAGATAGTGGCTATAACAATGCACAGCCAAGCAGGAATAAGTTCATAAATGTAAGCTGCACCAGTACCAATCATCCCTGCAAAAGCACTTAAACAAATAATTAACCCCAATGCATTTTGATGATTCAAAATCGGGTATTTAGTTTTAAGAAGGCTGTCTTCGTCTCGAATAGACTTTTGTATATTCTTTATTCGTTGAGTATCGGATGCAGTGAGTTTATTCACGGGAATCACTTTTATTATTGTTTTTAATTATCCGTACATATTAACAAGAGATGTTTTGAGGGTCTGTATTTATTAGTGGTACAACCCAGTTAAATTAAACACCTGAGTTCGATTGTCTAACAAATTTCACAAGAAAATTATGGGTGTGTCTTAATAAAGGCTGTGAGTGTCTTTTTAAGACTGTTTTGTAGTTTGTTTTATAAGTATTTAGGGAGTTACGGCTGTGCCTGCTTTATAAAAATAAAACCAATCCGACCTTTATCGCGCTTTCCATCAGGTGTATTTACCAGAGAACTCGTAGCTAAAAATAAGCCAAATGACTCACATAGGGCGATTAGTTCTGAAATGGGGAAGGAATCATAGTAAAACTCAATGCCGAACATGGTATCTGTAAAGGCAGGAATGTTGGTTTCAGTGCCGCCACTGCTGATAATGATCGGGCTATTAGTCTCCATTGCCTTTACCATTCTCTCTAGTGCTTTGGCTTGTAGGTCCCTTGGAATGTGGAATAAAGCATCCCAGCAAACAATACCTCCTAGGGGAAGATTACGAGAAAATTCTTGTAGATCAAGTTCTTCAATCTCGGCCCTCTCAAAACTAGCATTAGGTACATTTCGTTTAGCCTGTGCCAATAATTTTTCCGAACGATCGACCCCATGAACATGGAAGCCCCTATCCGATATTTGCTTGGCAATAGGGATGCCTGAGCCACACCCTATATCCAGCACGGTTGATTTAGCAGGCAGTAAATCAAAAAACGCATTAAACAGTTCTTGATCTTTTTTTGGCAAGACGGTTCGCGCATAAGCCCAGTGCTGTTCGATTAAATCGTACCTGGCTTTGTAGTCGATGATTTCACTTTTTAGTTTTTGATTGGAGGTCATAAGATTCCATTCATCCATGATGGTGTATTAGGGCATTTCTGGGTGTGGTAACTATTATTTTATAATGGTCTGGATATCAAGTTATAACTAAAAGTTTTTAAAAGTAAATTAATAGTCGTATTTCAATCTAATGCTGTTTGAAATATTAGCTAAAGTCCAGCTTATAAGGGTCGTTATAATTGTATGCCAATCATTTTCTGTCCAAATATTTAACGGCTAGGGCAGGCTGCACCGAGGTGAGCCATGTTTTCATTTAACTCTACGTTATTCAATACAGCATCTTTGTATTCTCAGCCTGCGAATCCGCGCTCTGTAGGGCAAGAGCAAACTGATCAGGATCGTTTTGCTCATCAGCGCCTTAGCCAATCCCTTAAAGACAATGTAGGGGTGGAGCTGCCCCCTGAAAAAAGCGTGAAAGAAAACGAGTCGGTTTTTGATGTTGAGGCTGTCATTGATACTGTGATGCAGCACGTATCAAAGCGTATTGAGCAAGCCCGAAGTAATGGGGTTAACGATGAAGACCTTCAGGGTATGTTTGATGATGCTCGCAGTGGTGTTGAAAAGGGCTTCAGCCAGGCTCGAGAGCAAATTGATGCCATTGAAAAGCTTAATGCCCCGCTGGCTGAAAAAATAAATTCGGCAGAGCAGGGTATCTACAAGGGCATCGATGAATTACAAAATGATACTTTAAAGTCAGATTCAGTAGAAATAACTCCTCGTAAACTGGATAGCGTGGAATACGCTAAGTCTTATGAGCGGACTAAAAATAGCTTTGAATTCGAAGTGACTACCCAAGAGGGGGATGTGGTTAAAATAACAGCTATGAGCGATAAGGCGTCTTATCAAGAGGCGTTATTGGCTCAAAGTGGTAATAGTGAGCTTTCTTATAACTATGCAGAAGAAAGTAATCGTTCTGGGTTTAATCTTCAGGTGAAGGGGGATTTAAGTGAGTCTGAAATGGCTGCATTAGAAGACCTGATGGCACAAGTGAACGAATTGGCTGAAGAATTCTATACGGGGGATTTGGGAACGGCTTTTGATATGGCCATGGAGTTAACCAGTGATGCAGACGAAATTGCGCAGTTTAGTTTAGATCTTAAGCAAAATCATATGAGCCAAACTGAATATGGCTCAATGAGTGGCGATGCGTTAAGTAATTACGCTAAACCACCTTTACCAAAAGGACTAGCAGAGCCGTTAGCGGATTTTGCTCAAGGGGTTAAAGAAGCCTATGACCAGGCTAATCAATTCCAGAATCCTCGTTCGTTACTGGATAATTTGTTCGATCAAATGGATCAGCAGGCCAAAATGCCTGAGTTGCTTCAGCCTATGCTGGATTCATTGAATAGCTAAAATAAATCAAAGTAAATGAGACGGGGGTCAAACTAAGTTTGATCCCCGTTTTTTATTGGTTCTCATCATGGTAAAGTCGGTACTTTGTAATAATGAGTCTGCAAAATAGGAAAATTGAGTGCCTGAATCGTTACAATTAGAGTTATTGGGGACATCGGGTTGTCACTTATGTGATATCGCCGAAAAAATTGTAAGAAGCATTGCGCCGGCATTAGGTGCCAAGGTGGCATTGCTTGATATTGCAGATAGTGATGATCTTGTTGAGCAATTTGGAACAAGTATTCCCGTATTACGTGATTCAAATGGGCAGGCTTTGTGTTGGCCATTTGATGAACAACAGTTGATTCACTGGTTAGAGTCCTTGTAAGGGTTCTACGTGAGTTTTAAATAAAATAATAAATTAATTAGTATTAAGGAGTAGCCGGGTGTTACAGCGACTTATTTTAGCAGTATGTTTGGTTTCAATGGCGGCTTGTAGTGGTGTATCGCGCACACCTGATGAGCAAGCAATCAGTTACGCGCTGGTTAATGATGTGACGGTACGTAAGTTAAAAGACGAGTGCAGTAAAGTCAGTGTTGCGGCTAAACAAGCAGCATGGCGTGGTTATCGCAGTTGGTGGAAGCGCAATGCGCCATTGGTTGAAGCAGCCGATTATGGTTTAAGCTATAACTTAGTAACGCTCAGCAATGATCGTTTAGAAACTGGTGCGCGTTATGCAATGGGCTTAACTTTCGATATTGTCTCTGAAGCTGAGCAGCATGTGGCCGATTTATTGGACGGCGGCGATTCAGAAGATACCTGTATCGATGTAATGGGTGAATATCGTGACGGTTCTATGGATTTGAGAGAAGACAGCAATATGTATCCATTATTAGTTAAGCTTCAACAACAAAACGATGCAAAAGGTGAAGATCACTTTTTAAACATCGGAAAGATAGAAGAGAAGCAAAATAAGAAGTATTCACGCAGTGCGTATGTGGTAGAGCGTTTAGTTAAACGTGAAGGTTGTATTAAGCCAAAAGTACGTTCATTGAAATCAGACGGCCCTAATGAAGTATTAGAAGCCACCTGTGCTGATAAATCGTTTATGTTAGTTCGATGTGAATGGCGTAATTGTAAAATACAAAATTAACTTATAGTGTGCGTTATAAATAAAAAAACCAGAGCTTGCTCTGGTTTTTTTATGGCTAATATTTAGAGGTAAAGGTCCGAAGTTGAGGTGGTATAACGATGGAAGATGGTGCTGGTGCTAGGGGTAGCTATTTATTTTTAAAATAGGGACAGATAAAAGTAAATGGCAGGCTAGTCATGTGAAAATTGAACTTGATTACGTCCGTTGTTCTTTGCTTTATATAGTGCTTCATCTGCACGTTTCATAAGTTCTGTTCGGTTTAAAGAGGAATTTGGATTCCAATGTATTAATCCTGCACTGGTTGTTACTCGCGAATCTATTTTTGAAGATTCATGAGGAATATTCAATTGATAAATAGACTGGATAATATGTTGTCCCCATTTTTTACTTTCTTCTAAAGTTATATCGTATTTAATTAAAATAAACTCTTCTCCGCCGAAACGAATGCAGCGGTCCAATGGGTGTTGTTTCATACCTAAAAGAGTATGAACGACTTCTATTAAGCATTTATCACCACTTAGATGACCGTAGGTGTCATTATATTGCTTAAAAAAATCGATGTCGGTGATTGCAATGGCAATGCCTTTATTCTCTTTTCTAGCTTGATTAAGCAGTTCGACAAAATGGTCATCGAATTTATGTCTATTTTCAGCGCCAGTAAGTTGATCGGTAAGTGCGAGCTGCTTTAGAAATTCCGTTTTATCAAAGTTAGCACGGCGTTGTTTATCAAAATCCAAGCTATGGATTAATCCTGCTAAATTAATACTTCCTAAATAAATCCCACTATGTACGTAGCTGATAAGGTTGTGATCTGTTGCGTATAAATAAATGAAATAACTAATAATTAGGGCGCCGCCCACGAATATTTTTTGAAATGAAAATATATTTGGTAAAAAATAAATACCCACCATGCACAGTATTATACTATCTAAGTTTAGTGGGTGGCCAATCTCATAGAATTTCCAATGCAGTGCCGTAATAGATAGGGTTGTGACTAAGCAGGTTGTGGTGACCAATATATCCTGAGATATATTTTTTTTAGGGAAGAAACTTAAATAAAAAGTAAGGATGATAGCAGGGAGTGTGAATGTAAATCGTATCAGTAATAACTCAGGTATGACTGGGTGATTTATACCAAGAGAGAGAATATCCCAAACAGCAAAAACAATTAAGACAAATAGAACCGCTAGGCTAAAATATCGAGACGTCACTAGGTGGGCAGCATTATAGTGCTGCTTGAATAAATGATTATTTTCCTGGCTACTTGTCATGGATATATACGCCTAGTAATAAAAAGGCCATTTGATTAGTTTAGATCAAAATAGCCTTTTTGGAACCTAGAATTAGCTAAGACTTGTGATAACTAATATTGGTTATTTACCATGTGAGTGATACGTTGCTGTGCTCTATGAGCTTGCAGACTATTAGGGAATTCATCGATCACCTTGTTAAAGAAAAATCTCGCTTTTTTCATGCTTTTTTCTTTATTGTGCGGGCTCATGTAAATCAGGCCTAACTGGTATAGCGATTTTGCTTTGATTGAGTCGCTGGAGCCTGGGTTCTCATATACAGTGGCATATACGCCGTTTGCATCTTCTAGTCGGCCGTCTCGAATTGCACGTTCGCTCATAGGCGTTAAATCTTGGTCAAATACTTGTGTCGGCTTGCTTAGTAAGCGTTTCCTGTCTGCTCGAGCTACAATCTGTTCTGGAGTTAGGTGCAAGGTTTGTTTTTTACGGTCTTGAATGATCTTTAATCGATCTTGAATGCGTCCTTGCAATATGCTGTAAGGAAATTCGATTAAGTGGCGTTGGAAGTACAGCTTAGCTTTGTCATCATTGCGTTTATGGTTTAAGCGGTTCATATAAAGTAGGCCAACCTGATAAATCGCAATGCTTTTCATGTCTTGACTATAATCGTCTTTTCCATAACCCAGTAGGTAGGTGTCGATAACATCATCTGTTTTTTTATCAACGATGCCTTTAATTGAATAGCTTAATAGATCTGGTTCTTCATCCAGTGCGGCAGCTGCAATAACACGTTGATCCTGCTGGTACTTTACAAACTCATGATTGCCAATGCCGGCCGCAACAAAAGGTGTAGCTGGAGAGCAGGCCCATAGATTAATAAGAATACTTGAGAGTAAAAATAATTTAATGACTCGCATGGCCACCATCCTTATGACAATTTTTATATTAAGGCTGGCAGTTTACTTGTGAAGAGGCGCTATGCAAGGTGTCAGGTCAAGAAATGATTGATATTGTTTTATCTGGCGTACTTTTACGTATTAGGCAAGGCGCATGCCTCAGGTTGATACGAATTAGCTTAGGCGGTTAACCTTTGAAAAACGGCCATTTTAAGTAGGTGCGATATTGCTTGGGGCTGATGTACTCTTTGTAGAGCATGTCTTGCAAAATGCGTTTGTATTTTCGTTTGTGACGCTTCGCAAAGTGCTGGTTTTGAAATACCGTAAAATGATACTTACGTGGGCTAGGCATGAGTATCGCTAAAAAAGCTCCTTGTGCTGCATTGATATTTTTGGGGGTTGTATTGAAGTAATATTTTGCTGCGGCATGAATGCCATATATGTCAGGTCCAAATTCAATTAAATTTAAATACAACTCTAAAATTTCGTTTTTAGTCAGTGATTTTTCTAGCCGTTGAACACTAATGATTTCTTTTAGTTTTCGATAAAGGTTTTTACTTTCGGTTAGGTAAATATTTTTTATTGTTTGCTGGCTGATAGTACTGGCACCCAAGCTCCATTCTCGGCGCTTAATATTTTCTCCTAATGCACTAATAAGGGCATCGTAATCAATGCCTTTATGGCTAAAGAAGTCACCGTCTTCGCTCATAACAATCGCATATAACAATTCACGATTAATTTGATCAATACTTGTCCATTTGTACGGCACTGGTGGCTTTGTATTAGATAGGCGTGATTCAATTCTGGTTTGGGTATCTGCTACGGCTCCCTTGAATCCGGTTTGTTCAAAGTGTGGCAAGCTATCCAGTATCGATAGAGTAGTGATTCCTAGTGCGATTAGTGCAACCCAAACTAGGGCACCAGTGATCAAAAATAGTGACTTTGTTAGACGATAGGGGCTAATAATAAGGCGAATGATACGATTACGGAATCTTAACCATGGGTTCACCTCAAGGTCGTTCAGGTATTCATCCTTGATGTGGAACATAACGCCAATCCATTTGAGCTGAGTTTGTGTAAATAATTGTTTGATTCTTGATAGTGAAACTAACCAAACCACTTAAATAATACCAGTGGCATTATTTAAAAAGCTTGATTCAATCACAAAGTAAAATCATAAATTAGAATGTTTAGATAGATGAGCCATGGCCGCTAAGGCGTCTGGATCACGGGCCTTTAATTTATTGGCAATGGAATGTTGAAAGAAGTAATGAAAATCTTTTCGGTGTTGAACGCTGTAAAGGCAGTCGTCACCGGGTAGTACTGGGGTACTGTGCACATCATCTTCTTCTACCGCCATAGCGAGTACACTGCCATCACTATATAGGCACCAGCTATGGACTTCTTGAATGGTGAATGTTTCAAATTCATCTTGCGTGAATACAGCATGGCTGCCAATCATGTCAGGTATTTCTTGGACTACGCTGGTGGGACTATCTGAGTCTGTCACATAATAATGCGCGCTAGATTTAAGAAATTCGGCTTTGTAGTTTGGTGCTTCAAACAGAACCTGCCCAGTGATTGGGTCTAAATATCCTTCCCAGTGGCCATTCAAGGGATCCTTTAAAGAGCGGCATGGAACTAAGCGATTTAACCATGGCACCATGCCATCGATTTGACCATCATCCCAAAGTGCCCAGCACAATACTTTTAAACTGAAAATTTGATCGCTGTTATCATTGCTGTACAGCATTTCAATGCCATCGTTTTCTGGGATAACGCGGCTTATGTTCGATTGAGCGGCTTTTTGGTGCTGCCTAAAATCAATAACTTCGGCATTTGTGGCCATATAAACTCCGGCTAAGTAACGACTGCTTCCTGCACTTAATTTAGAGTATAGGTGGGATTTGAGACCTGTATTGAATAGTTTTGAATAACCATTAAAGCCTTAATAGCCACAACATAGATTCTTGGCGATTTATGTGAATAAATCGCTTTAAATTTGAAACTTAGTTTGAAATTAGGTAATTAAATTATGCCAAGGGAGCAATATTCTCTATGGCTTTGCGGCTTACAAGTTTAAGTCGGGAGAGTAATAATACGGCATTAACGCTAAGGCCTACCACTAAGCCTATCCAGAAGCCTTCGGCTCCCAGTGGCGCTGATTGGCTGAGTCCAAGGTAATAACCAAGGGGTAAGCCCACTAACCAGAAAGATATGACAGTTAATACAAGTGTTACCAGTGTGTCTTTATATCCTCGTAAGGCGCCAGCTGCGCCAATTTGAATAGCATCGCTTAATTGATACAGCACAGCAAACAACAGTAGGTTCACGGCAAGAGATGTTACCGCAGTATCGCTGCTATACAGTGACACAATGTTCTCTCTGAAAAAGAATAAAAAAGATGCGCTTACGCCAGAGAGTAAGAGATTTACTAATATGGCATTTTTCCAAATATTACGGCTTTCTATGGGGTCGGCCTTGCCTTGCGATTGCCCAATTAAGACCGTAAGGGCATAGGCTAGGCTCAGGGGTACCATGAATAAAACAGATGTAATGCTTAGTGTGATTTGGTGTGCGGCCACAACGTCAGAGCCAAGTCGGGCGATTAGCAATGCAATGACGCAAAACACACTGGTTTCTACAAATATAGCTAAACCAATAGGCAGGCCAATGGTTTTAATGTGGAGAATGTACTTAAGGTCAGGGGCTGCAAAATTCTTTAAAGGATTAATTGTTTTGTGAAGGCGACTAAATACGGTGAAAAGAGCAAGTGAAAACGTGGCAAGGTAAAAAATGATCAAGCTTGCTAGTCCACAGCCTACTCCGCCCATGGCTTCAATGGGCCCAAAACCCAGTACAAATACCATGTTTAATGGAATATTAAGCAGTAAGGATATGACCGCAATAACCGCAACGGGTTTGGTTAAGTTAATGGCTTCGTTATATGAGCGTAATGCTTGATAGATCGCAATGCCGGGAAGGCTTAGTGCAATGTAAAATAAATAGTCTTCAGTAGGAGCCATGATTTCAGGTGTAACAGACATCAGTTCCATTACGGGGCGGGTTGCATATATCAGTAATAGCATACATAACACACCGATCACCACAGATAAGTAGAGACCTTGCTGCAGTACCTTTGCGGATGTTTGCTTGTCTTTAGCGCCTTTGGCGTGGGCAGCCAGTGGTGTAATGGCGGCCATGATGCCTGATACCATTAAAACTATGGGAATCCAGATGCTGCTACCAACCGCAATGGCGGCTAAATCAACGGTGCCGGCCATGCCCGCCACAAGGGTGTCTACTACGCCCATGCCTGTTTGTGCTAATTGGGTGCCTAGAATAGGCAGCATGAGTGCAATAAGGGGTGTTGCCTGTAGCTGAAAGCGTTTAATCATGTGTTTATACAAATGGTAAAATAAAAAAATAGGCCAATGAATAAGCCGTGCTAATGAAAGGCGCTCAGTATCGGTTATATACCTAAGAATGCAATATTTTAATCAGGTGTTTAGTAGGGCTAAAGAAAGCCGCCTAGGCAGTGGGTACAGGCCATAAACTGGCTGCATGGAAGAAGAACTGGTATAAAGCACACCTGCTGGTCAGTTGTAATAGGGTTATGCATAATTATTCACAACTCATTGATCTCTTTAATCAAAGCTTTAAAGATCAATGGGGAACAGAGTTAGTTCGAGGGGCGGATGAGCCAATTTACCTTCCTCGTACAACGTATTACCCCTATGATCGTGTTATCTTCGCTTATGGCTATTTTGCTAGCGGGCTACACGAAGTAAGTCATTGGTGTATAGCCGGCGATGAGCGACGACGTTTGACAGATTTTGGTTATTGGTACAATCCAGACGGTCGAACTGAGCAGCAGCAAAAAGAGTTTGAATTAGTAGAAGTAAAACCACAGGCTTTAGAATGGATATTTTGTAAAGCCGCTAATTTCAAATTCACTGTCAGCCTAGATAATTTGAGTGGCGATATCAGCGCCGCAGCACAGGCTGCAGAAACCTTTAAAGACAAAATCTGGAAGCAGGCCCAGCAATATTTATGCGATGGGTTACCTCAACGGGCCAAGATTTTTGTTGATATATTAGCTGCGAATTACCGCGGCAACGAGCCATTAAGCTCAGATGAATTTAAACGGGAAGACCTCTAAATGCCGATTGCATTGATTAAACGTTTGTTATCAAAGGAGCAGCCAAAGGCCGCTTCTAAGCAAGCACCATCACCAACTAAAAAAAGCACTAAAGCTAAGTCGAAAACATCTGGCCCAGCAGCAGACAAAAACAAAACTACCAAAAACTCTCCTAAAAAAGTAACAGCACCTTGGGATCCTGCCACATTTAAAGCTGAGCCTGTTGAAGGTAAGGTTCGTTTTCACGATCTAAATCTTGACGATCGTGTGATGCATGCAATTTATGATTTAGGCTTTACACATGCCAGCCCAATACAAGCAGAAGCATTGCCTATTACGCTGGCGGGTCATGACATTATTGGCAAGGCTCAAACCGGCACGGGTAAAACAGCTGCTTTTTTAATCACCGTACTACAAAAGCTTTTAACAACTACACCTGCTGAGCGTTTCTCAAGTGAGCCTCGCGCATTAGTGTTGGCGCCAACACGTGAGTTGGCTATGCAAATCGCATCGGATGCTCGCGAACTTTGCAAGCACACTGATTTGAATGTTGTTACGGTTGTTGGTGGTGTTGATTATGATAAACAGCGTGAACAGCTTCAGAATGGCATTGTTGATATTTTAGTGGCGACACCTGGTCGACTACTTGATTTCTTACAGCAAGGTACGGTTTTCTTAGATCAGGTTGAAATGCTTGTGATTGATGAAGCTGATCGCATGCTAGACATGGGTTTTATTCCAGATTTAAAACGTATTATTCGTGCTACACCTGAAAAATCCACACGTCAAACACAACTGTTCAGTGCAACTTATCCATACGATGTTGTGGCGTTAAGTGAAAGCTGGACTCACCATCCTAAGCAGGTTGAAATTGAACCCGAATCAGTCGCCACAGATACTGTTGAGCAAAGGTTTTATAGTTTGCAAGTAACAGAAAAAGACAAGGTACTGGTGCAGCTTTTAAATCAGCCTGATGTGAATAAAGCCATTATATTTGGTAATCGCCGCGATACGACTCGTGACCTTGCTGATCGCCTTAATAGAATGGGTGTTAAGGCTATGCTATTAAGTGGTGAAGTTGCACAGCAAAAACGTGTAAAAACATTAGAGCGTTTTAAATCACAAGACAATACCGTGCTGGTTGCAACAGATGTTGCAGGCCGTGGTATTCATGTTGACGGCATTACTCATGTATTTAATTATAACTTGCCTGATGATCCTGAAGATTATGTTCATCGTATTGGTCGTACCGGACGTGCAGGTGCTAAGGGAATCGCCATTACGTTTGTTGATGAATTTGAAGCCTACGGTTTAATGGATCTTGAGAAGTACTTGAATAAGAAAGTTGTGACCGAACGAGTTCCAGAGCTTTCTTAATAGACTTATGGATTGTGTGCCGGCCCTTTTAGTAGGTTGTTATAAGTGAAGTTTAGAGCAGATGATGTGATGGCAAGGACGCTATTGTTAATTTTATGTTTGACGGTGCTAGTGGCTCAAGCCAATAGTAAGCCTGATTATAGTGATGAATCAAAAAGGGATGCATCTGGTGTTTCAGCGACACAAATAGAATCGTCATTAATATCTGCACGCTTTAAAATGACTGCTCAAAGAGCTCATCAATTAATTAGTGAGCAGCAGGCTGATTTATTAGGCGATGGCTCACAATTAGTTAGTCTTTATTATTTTGGACAAAACAACGCTACTTCTGTGGTAGGCCTTGAGCGAGTAGGGGATGATTATTTGCCCATACGCTGGCTATTGGTATTTAAAGGGCAGGACTTGCTGGGTTGGTACTATCCTGTTGGTGAGTTTCCATCTCGTTTTAAAAGTGGACATTTATCTTTTCCCAGAGGTGCCAGCGAAGAAGATATATTTTTGTTTCCATACCCGCCTAGTTTGATGTTGGTAGAAGGTATTGAAATTCCATTCATCTCTCATCAAGTCCCTCCTCAGTAAGCTCTATGAAACGTGCTCATTTAATTGATATTAGTGCGGTTTTTTTTCGCTATTACTTTGCGCCCACTCCTACCATTGAAAATCAAGACGGATGGGATATTGCAGCGTTATTATTTTCTTTACGTTGGCTGTGTAAAGCTGATTTTTTCCAGGATGATATTACGGTTGCAGCCTTTGATGAAAGTTTAGGGTCAGGATTTAGGCATCAGCTTGATGACGATTATAAAGCGAATCGAGCCTTGCCTACAGAGGATATTATTTATCAGTTGAGTGCACTTAAAGTATTTTGTGAATATATGGGTTTTGTGGTGTTAGCCAGTGAAGAACTAGAAGCAGATGATTTAATTGGCGCAGCCAGTATTCAACTGTCTGGTCATCAGTCAGTTATTCATAGTCGTGATAAAGATTTAAGGCAGTTACTTTCTAGCCATGTTGAAATGAAAGATATCATGACTGAAAAAGTGTGGAGTGAGGCAAGTTTGTCATCTGAAGTGGGGCTGATACCTGAGCAAGTTCCACTTTACTTAGCTTTAATGGGCGATAGCAGTGACAATATTGTTGGGTTGCCTGGTATAGGTGATAAAACAGCGAGGGCGCTTTTAGCTCAGTACAAAAACTGGAGTCAAATACTGCTGGCGGCTAAATCAGGGGCTAAGTTGCCAGTACGTGGTAGTGATCGCATTAGTCATACCTTGATTGAATACGAAACATTGGTCGAGCATAATTTAAAGCTGACCAAGTTAAGAATTGATGGCAAGCTGGATCTATCTGTAAAGCCATTCGATCAATCTGGCTATGATATGGTGATCGCGTTAGCTGAGCAATTTGGTATTCGAACAAAGCTTAAAAAAGCGCTTATGGACATTAGTGAGTTAGTTAAATGAAAATTATAGCGGATGAAAACATCCCATTGTTAGATGCGTTTTTTGGTGAAATAAGTACTTCATTAACCAGAAAACCTGGACGCGACTTAACACCGGAAGATGTAAAAGACGCGGATATTTTATTGGTTCGCTCTATTACTAAGGTGAATAAAGCCTTATTAGCAGGAAGTTCGGTCAAGTTTGTAGGTACGTGCACCATAGGCACGGATCATTTAGATCTTTCTTATCTAGATGAAAAAGATATTAAATATTCTAACGCCCCAGGTTGTAACGCTCAGGCTGTGGTGGATTATGTCTTGAGTGCGCTGGTCACGTTAGAAGAGCGCTGGCAGCAACCTTGGCAATCGTTATCTATTGGTATTGTGGGTGCGGGTAATGTGGGTGGTCGATTATACAAGGTGCTGAAAGGGCTGGGCGTAAATGTGATTGCCTATGATCCTAATGTGTCTGAGTTTTCTGGAGAATCGAATGCTAAAGCAGTATGGCAGCAAGATGTGGTTACCCTGCATACGCCGATTACTCATAATGGCCCAGATCAAACTCATCACTTGGTTGATCTAGAAAGGCTGAGATTGATGAAGGATAGGGCGTGCTTAATAAACAGTTGTAGAGGGTCGGTAATAAATAATAAAGATCTACTTCAGCATTTAAATGCTCAGCTAAAATTTGAAGTTATTCTTGATGTATATGAAGAAGAGCCATCCCCCAGTGACGAATTATTAAAAGCATGTATATTGGCAACCCCACATATTGCTGGCTATAGTCTTGATGGTAAATATCAGGGTACGGCTATGATTTATGATGCACTGTGTGATTTTTTAGCGTTGCCTAAGCGATTGAAGTTAGCACAGTTAATTTCAGAACCGGCTTTAAAGAAGATAAGCATAAGCCAAGATGCTCCTTCGGCTTTCATGCTGAAAGCATGCATTCGATCGGCTTATGATATTCGTGATGATCATTTTAGAATGCAAAGTGTATTGGGTTTGGTAAGTGATGATAAAGCAAAAGCGTTTGATCAATTGCGAAAAAATTACCCCATAAGACGAGATTTGACACAGCTAAAGCTTTCCATGAAAAGGATTTGTGAACCCAGCTGGATTGATGCCCTTGGAATTAAAATCCCCAAGCATTAATTAAACGGTAATATTTATTTGTTAGGCAAGTAGGGTAGTAAGCAGATAGTTAGATAGGCATAAAAAAGCAGCTAAATAGCTGCCTTTGGTGTCAGTGACAAATACAGTTTACGACTGGGTTGTTTTGAGAATACCCTGTAGCACTGATTCAATCATATCATCAGTGATTGGAGTTTCTTTGCCTTGATCGTCAATGATAGCAGCGCCGTGCATATGTTCATCTGACTGATCGTTTGTTTGAGAGCCTGCATTCGTTGGCATGAGATCACCCTTTGTTTAACGTATTTTCAGTATAGGTAGAAAGGCGGCCGCTAGCCAAGAGTTTTATGAAAAAAAATAATGTTTTTAATAAATTAGACGTATTACTACCATGCATTGATGCACAGCGCTTGATTCATGGGCGTGGTGGCTGCATTGAAGGCTTTGAGCAAATTAATATTGAGATTTATTCTCAAGTACTTTGGGTGATTATCTATCAATCTGTTAATGAAACGCCCTTGTATGAGGTGTTAAATCTGGCCAAAGAAAATATGGGGAAGTGGGGTGTTGATCATATTTATATCCAGCGTCGATTTGAAAAAGGTAACCCAGTTGAAATATTCGCTGGTACCGATGTATTAATCGATCACGAATTTGAAACCCAGGAGCACGATTTAAACTATCTAGTGAACCTTGGTCGCAACCAAAATACTGGTTTGTTTTTAGATATGGTTAATGGTCGTAGGTGGCTTCAAGATAACAGCCAAAAGAAATCCGTATTAAATTTATTTTCTTATACCTGCAGTTTAGGTGTATGCGCGGCGGCCGGTGGCGCTAATCAAGTTGTAAATATTGATATGGCAAAAGGGGCTGTAAAAAAAGGTCAGCAGAATTTTTCACTAAACGATCTTAACGGCGTATTTATAGCTCAAGATATTTTTAAGATGATTAAGAAACTTACTTTGAAAGGGCCGTTCGATATTTTGGTAGCAGACCCTCCAAGCTTTCAGTCAAAAGCATTTGATGTACGAAAAGATTATCAAAAACTTTTAACCAAGTTAAAACCGGCGATGGCAGAAAACGCAACATTAATGCTGTGCTTGAACAGTCCAACGTTAGACACACAGTTTATTCATGACATGGTTGAAGAGGTATTCGAAGGTGCTAAGTTTATTAAGCGCTTAGAAAATCCAGAGGTGTTGGTTGATGTGAATGAAGAGGCATCTTTGAAAGTCATGCTTTATCAGTTGTGATAACGCTAACTTAAAAAGTGCTCTTCAATTAAATTCCGTACATCGATACTTGATTGTTTTTTGACAGCTTGATGTAATTGATAAACTAAAGTGCTTTGTTGTTTTTCAATGGAGCTGACGGATTGTCGATTGGCTTCAAGTTTCGGGAAGGCCAGTTTTTTAAAGGCTTTTCCGGTCAGTGTACATTCTTCAGCTGACTCTTGTTTCACTATATCTATATAACGAATAAACCCTTCATCATGCAACCACATTAGCGCACCAATACACGATAAGTGCCTTGGGCTGTGTAAGCCAAATTCATCGGCATCATCTGGCCCGCAAATATCCTCTATATATAAACTGACTTTTTGTGGGAACTGCTGGTAAAGGCTTAATAGGGTCACAGCAATGTCGTGATAAAAGTCATCAATGTTTACATCAATCATGATTAGGGTGTTTAACCTTAGTGTTTATTTTTGTTAGCCCGCTTACGAACTGTAAGCTGGCTAATGGATTATTTTATTGTTTGTAGCGTTCAAAGAAGTTTGCCATTTTTCCTATGGCGATGGTTAGGTCATCTGTGCGGGGCAAAAATACGATTCTAAAATGATCCGGTTGATGCCAGTTAAATGCTTGTCCATGTACAACTAATATTTTTTCTTGCTGCAATAAATCCAATACCATTTGTTCATCGTTTTTGATGTTGAAACGTTTTTGATCCATTTTTACAAAACTGTATAAGGCGCCTTGTGGCAAGGTGCAGCTTAACCCTGGAATGTCATTGATAAGTTTATGGCTGAGCATGCGCTGTTCGTATATGCGTCCACCAGGCTTCACTAGGTCTTGAATGCTCTGGTAGCCACCCAGTGCAGTTTGTATGGCGTATTGTGCGGGTACATTGGCACACAAGCGCATACTGGCCAGCATTTCTAAGCCTTCTAAGTAATCTTTGGCTTTGTGTTTGGCGCCGCTTACCACTAACCAGCCGCTGCGAAAGCCTGCAAGGCGGTAGGTTTTAGATAAGCCGTTAAACGTAATGATTAATAGGTCATCGGCAAGAGAGGCTGTGCTGACATGCTCTACCTCATCAAAGATGATCTTGTCATAAATTTCATCAGAGAAAACCACAAGGTTGTGTTGGCGAGCCACCTCAAGCATTTCGAGTAAAACTTCTTTTGGATAAAGTGCGCCAGTGGGGTTATTGGGGTTAATCAGTACCATGGCTTTTGTATTAGGTGTGATTTTTGACTTGATATCATCGATATCGGGATACCAATTTGATTGCTCATCACAAATGTAATGAACAGGAGTGCCACCAGCTAGAGTTGCAGCGCCTGTCCATAAAGGGTAGTCCGGAGCAGGAATCAGTACTTCATCACCGTTGTTCAATAAGCCTTGCAGTGACATAACTATTAATTCACTGACGCCATTGCCAAGGTAAATGTCTTCTATTTCGACCCCTTTAATGCCTTTTTGTTGGCAATATTGCATGACTGCTTTACGGCCTGAGTAAATGCCTTTGCTGTCACTGTAACCTTCAGCATTGGGCAGTTGATGGATCACATCTTGTAGGATTTCATCAGGGGCTTTTAAGTCAAACGGGGCGGGGTTGCCGATGTTTAATTTTAGAATGCGATGGCCTTCGTCTTCCATGCGCTTGGCGGCATCTAATACTGGCCCACGGATGTCGTAAAATACATTGGCGAGTTTATTGGATTTGTGAATGTCATGCATGAGCCAGAAACCTTATTTGGGCTAACAGTGTCACAGGCTTTACTTCGCATTCAAATCGCGATTTGATAGATGCTATAGACCTGCAACGAAGGCGCTTTTGTATAGCGTGCCGTTAAATCATATTGTGGCTGATGATACCTAGATTTTAGCCGTGCACCAAATCGTATACTGGGATTTTTAATAAAGGGAATCACATATGAGTGAATTTACTAATAAGACTAATAAAACAGACGCTCAGTGGAAGCAAGAGTTAGACCCTGAAACTTATCGAATTACTCGTGAAAAAGGGACCGAGCCAGCTTTCAGCGGTAAGTTATATACCAATATTAACGCAGGGCAATATGTATGTGTGTGCTGTGGGCAGCCCTTGTTTGATAGTGAAACAAAATATGACAGTGGCTCTGGTTGGCCAAGCTTTTACCAGGGCAAAGACCCTGAAGCCATTGATGAATACAAGGATACGACGCATATGATGACACGCACAGAAATTACGTGCAGCAGTTGTGACGCACACTTGGGACATGTGTTCCCTGATGGGCCGCAACCAACTGGATTAAGGTATTGTGTAAACAGTGCATCATTGGATTTCAAGTCGAAAGATGACGTTTGATCAAAACTAGCTGAACCCCTCGGGTTCGCTTAAGTTATTAATTCTAGGCTGCCACATTATTGAAAAATGGGCAGCCTTTTTTATTCGTTTTAAATGCCATTTTTATATTTTTTTGGCGGCAATGGCTTTAGCCACGTCGAGTGGCTTCATTCCAAGACGTTTTCCTTTCAAGTATTTTAAATAATCAGCTACGTATGTATTGCCCATGAAGCGATCCAAATAAGGTAGGAAGCCGGCATAGTTGCCTTTGAATTTGGCATGATGGAAATCATGATAAACAGGCCCTTGGTAAAGGGGGAGCCAATGGGCAGGGTTCCAAGGTATATCGTAGCCTGCATGGCCATCAACGGCTTCAAACTGTCGAATCACAACCCAAATCCAGATTACATACAGGTGTGCGCTAATTAATATTGGGCCTAGCAAGGTCAGTGATGCGGTGGCTGTAAACTCTATCCAGTGCATGTAGTTACCATTAATTCCGCAGGTGTTTCTTATTCTGTGGTGAACACTGTGTACGTGTTTCAATAAAAATTTATTTTCATGGAAATATCGGTGCATCCAATAATACAAAAAGTCATCGAGAAAAATAAAAAATACGATTTGAGCAGTAATAATGTACCAAGCGGGTAAGGCCTCGGTATGCACTCCTGTGAATTTGATGATTGGCCAGCTGGCGATCAATAGTACGATCATGACTAGATTATTGGTGAATAATCGTCCCACAGATGGCCAGAAAAACGTATTTAACTCGAAGGGTTTATCTTGAATTTTATATTTTTCTAATGACTTAGGCTCGATCCAAGCAATCAGTGTCCAAGGTATGGAAAAAAATATAAATGCCCCTGCACTGATTGCCAGTGTTGCCATTGGAAATTGCCAAAACCAAGGGTCCTTATAAAATGTTAGCCATGAATCTATGGCGGTAGCGAGTATTTCCATGATGGGTCTCCACAGGTTACATCCTCATTAATTTAAGAAGATGTTGCTTCTGTATTATTGTTATTTTTATGGGTATCTCCGATAACAGTACCGGTTCGATTGAATAAATTCTTGCTTTAAAGTGACAACTCATTGCTTAATCACGACACGCTTAATAAGGGGTGATCAACCTCACTGCAGGAGGGTTATGTTTAAGGCACTTGATAAAGGCTATGCGGTTGGGGGTTATGCAACGGCATTGGTCAAAACGATAAGGCTATTAGGTGGTTCTATAGAGGTTCTTGCATCTGATCTAGGTGTGACTGTGACAGAGCTATGTAATCCAGCTCATGATCTGTCTGCAGAGCGCTATCTAGGAATGCTTGAGAAAGGTCAGAGTATGGTTGCTGATGCGTATTTTGGCCTGCATGTGGGCCAGAGTATGGATCTGGATAGTTTCAGTGTTCTGGGTATGGCTTTGATTCAATCTAAAACCATAGGTGATGCGTTGCAGCAGGTGTTAGCACTTGAGGGGTGTGTGCAAACACTGGGCTACTCAGAGGTTATAAGAGAACAGGGCTGTGTCAGGTTAGTTTGGCATTGCTATTATCAGCAGCATCCTTTGGCGGGGGTGTTGGTCGAGAGTGTTCTAGCCGGAATAATTGAGTATTCGCAGCAGCTCGCAGGGCGTGGTATGCCTATATTGGAAACAACATTTAAGCATGGCGATACACATTTATCCGGATCTGGTGCGGCGATTGAATACGGCCGTGTTTATGGTAGTCGCTGCAGCTTCTTTCATTCAGTAAACAGTATTTTAGTGGCTGATGATGTATTGGCTTGGCCTAATACGTTGCTGGGTTCAAACGCATTACCTAATGAGCAGCCAGGGGCGCACTTTATTCGGTCGGTAGAAGCGTGTGTGCGTGATGGGCTTGCACATGGTAATCCTTTGATGGCTGATGTAGCAGGGCACTTCCATTTAACGACAAGGACTTTTCAACGAAGGTTGGCCAAAGAGGGTACAAGTTTTAATCAATTACTGGCTAAAATTCGGTTGATTTTGGCTGAAGATTATTTGAAATACTCTAATTTAACTGCATTAGAAGTGAGTCAGCTACTGGGGTTTAAGGAGCAGAGTTCCTTTAACCACTTTTTTGTCGAGCGCTTGCTGGTTTCGCCTAACCAGTATCGCAAACGGTTTAAGAGTGATACATGACTATGTTCTGTATAAACAGTAGACAGGATGAATAAATTGTTTTAACTTGGTTGTGTGCAATTTAATTTATGACAATCTAAGACAAGAGGTTTCAATATGTCGGTTTATGACTTTTCTGCCATGGATATTCAGGGTACTGAACGAGCGCTATCTGAATATAAGGGTAAGGTATTGCTAATCGTTAACACGGCCAGTAAATGTGGCTTCACCCCTCAGTTCGAAGGGTTAGAAAGCATGTATAAAGAATTGAATGGCAAGGGTTTAGAAGTGTTGGGATTTCCTTGTAATCAATTTGCTCAGCAAGATAAAGGTTCTGATTCTGAAATCGCGGGTTTTTGCATGAAAAACTATGGAGTGAGTTTTCCTATGTTTTCAAAAATTGAAGTGAATGGCGATAGTGAGCATCCTTTGTATAAGTACTTAAAATCTGAAGCCAAAGGGATTTTGGGCAGTAAGAAGATAAAGTGGAATTTTACTAAATTTTTGGTTAATCAAGATGGTAAGGTACTAAAGCGTTATGCGCCAACGGCTAAGCCAGAAGATATTCAAAAAGATGTGGCAGTGCTACTAAGCTAGTTACTTGTAGTTGATAAATTGTAGTGATGGTTGTAGCGATTTCTTTAGTGAGTGTTCGGACGGCCGATACAGTCACAAAGGGTTAAAGTTAAAGGCTTGCCAGAGGGTGAGCCTTTAAAATAATTAAAATGGTTAGGAGTTGTGGTTATGGCAAGAGCAGATGAGCTATTAAAATTAGATAATCAATTGTGCTTTCAGCTTTATAGTGCCTCTCGATTAATGACCAAATTATATCAGCCGTTGCTAAAACCGCTTGATTTAACTTATCCGCAATATTTGGTTATGCTTGTTTTGTGGGAAGAGCAAATGGGTCATAAGTTTACCGTGACACATCTGGGGCAGCGCTTAAAGCTCGATAGTGGCACGTTAACGCCTTTACTGAAGCGTTTGGAGGCAAAGCACTTAATACAGCGTCAGCGCAGCAATGAAGACGAAAGACAGGTATGGATTCGTTTAGCACCCTTAGGTGATTCATTAAAAAGCCAAGCCAAAAGAGTACCAGAAAAATTACTGTGTGAAACAGGCATTAAGGAAGAAGATCTTGTTACCACAAGGGAGTTGCTGAAATCCTTATTCGATAAGGCAGATATGTAGGCTTGTGTTTTTTGAGTATGGCTTGAGTTAGTCGTCGTGAAAATTCTTTTTGTTGTCCCAGGCTTCGTCCTCTTCAATTTTATCCATGCCTGATGCTAATTTATTTGCAGATACTTCGGAGCGAGCTTTACGTTGGGAAGCTATCTTTTTCTCAATTTTATCTATTAACGATTCCAATTCTGTTAGTTGAGTTTTTAAGTGCTGCTTGATCGGTGACTTGAGCAGTAAACTTTTAGCTGTCTTAATCTTTGCTAGGGCAGGGCGCAGCTTGTTGTCTTTCATTGCGCTGCGAGCCAGGTTGTAATTAAGATCTAAAGCGATGCGATACATGATGACCTTAAGGTTTTTAACAACCCTTGAGCCATGTGCTCTTGGAACTAGGTTTGTCTTGACGCACACTAATATTTGCCCATGTAAATATTTTGAAGCAGAGCGAATCTCATGTGCAGTATCTGGATTGTTTGTTGGTCCCCACTGGGAAAGTCTTTTTACGCTGTCATCTTTTGAATTTAAAACCTTGTCGAGCTGCCCCTGAAGGTCTTGGTTAAGCATTTGTAGGCTTTCACTTTCATTACTGATGGATTGAACCTTATCAACGAGCTGCATGATGCGTTTAATTATGAATATCTTGGTGGGTACATCTAGGTATATGTCGGGAATGATGGACATAGCATTTTGCATGCGACGCAGGTCATCATGCAGGGTTACCATTTCACGAGCACGCTCAATGCGTTTTTTATCTAGGTAGCTTTTAAGGAATACACTGCCCACCAGTGTGAGCAGAATGAGTACCCCAAATATTAACATTGAATCCATATGATGCCATTTCCCTTACTTAGAATAAGTGTAGTCGTTATTTATTAAAACTTTTCTAAGAAAAAACTTGACGTAATTCAATGAGATACATAGAATGCGCGCCATCTTGAGACGTGACTGACGTCGAGAGCCTTAGTGTCCCGTTCGTCTAGAGGCCTAGGACACCGCCCTTTCACGGCGGTAACAGGGGTTCGACTCCCCTACGGGATACCAATTTATTTCTTCGGAATGTAGGGTGGGGGACTAAGGGCAGACTTAGTCTGCAAAAACTTTTAGAGTAGTGAAAGACTCTAATATTGCGGGAATAGCTCAGTTGGTAGAGCACGACCTTGCCAAGGTCGGGGTCGCGAGTTCGAATCTCGTTTCCCGCTCCAACTTTTATTAGCCAGGCCAAGTTGCTAATAAATTTCAGTCATCTAGTGTCCCGTTCGTCTAGAGGCCTAGGACACCGCCCTTTCACGGCGGTAACAGGGGTT
>JAWUVN010000095.1:0-35077 GCA_034112345.1 Bermanella sp.
AAAATGCCGAAAAAACATTCAATACTAAGTAAATTGAATGATATTTACTGTTAAATAAAGCTTAATTTCGCTATCCTCCACTAAAATTAGTCATCTCTAATATAAATACCTCAGTAAGGGTACATATCATGGGTCAAGGCCTTCGCAATATCTGTTTATATTTATTAGTCATTCTTTTTAGCGCTTCCAGTCAAGCGTCATCAAAGGCTGATACCTACCACGAGCTTCAAAACTTAAAATCGGATGTACGTGCAGCGTATGCCTACGCCTTAATTGTAGACAAAGATGGTCGAGCTCATTCCAAACGAAATGACCGCATCAATAAAATAGAGAAGCTGCTTAGTAAAATCGATAATTTAGATCACCTAGGAAAGAATCATAAAAAAACACTAAGCATGGCTATGCGAGTGTATTTGCGCTCCGCTCAGAATGAAGCCGCTACTTATGATGTAAATCTAGGCTCTCGTACACTCTCAAATGGGTATTCAGCATACTCAGAATTAATTGAACAAATATATGCGTCAATTCAATCTATTCGATTGGACTCAATGATCCCAATCAAAACCATTGATACATTTACCCTCCTCGACAAAATTGCCGAAGCCATTGAGTTACACGGTGAGCGTATAATAAAAACTGAGCGTGTCGAGCAACTCACTCAAAATGACTTAAGCAATATTTGCTCAAGCATCGATCAAAGCTTCAAGAAAATCGCTAAATATCCTGATGCCCAACGCACCATAAAAAAAGCGTCATTAAAATGGGGGTTTATCAAATCTCCTATCTGCCACTTAAATAAAACAAGCGCACCTTATACCATAACCCATTATGGCTCTCTAATTGCCGACATACTTAAAGAGTACGCTTCAAGCAGCCTAGATAAAACAATTTAAGCCTCTCGGAAAAATCTCTTAAAGCCGAAAATTTCAGCGCTCTGATGGCTAATAGCATGCCTTCAGAGTTCTCTAGAACTTTCCTTATTGTTTTATGACCACCCATATTCAATTTAATACACACTATAAAATACAGTGAACCTCTCTACAGCTACAACTCTAAATCACAAGCATTTGATCGACTTTTATCCTATAATCCCGCGCAATTAGAAGTACCCGGATAATCAATCATGGTTCAATTTACAGACGCATCAGCCACAGGCTCCAACAAAGCTCATTCACCCTCAATTGAGGCCGAATTGACCACTGATGAAGCGGCGAAAGAAAAACAGCTAAAGCAAGAGACTAATAAGCTACAAAAACGCTTACGACGAGATGCTGGGCGCGCATTTGGCGACTTTAAGATGATCGATGAAGGTGCTCGTAGTATGGTGTGCTGATCAGGCGGAAAAGACAGCTTGGCCATGCTGGAAATTCTAATGAACTTGCAAAAAAGTGCCCCTGTTAATTTTGAGCTAGTGGCGGTTAACCTAGACCAAAAGCAACCAGGGTTTCCTGAGCATATTCTACCCGGCTATCTAGACAAGCTAGGTATTGAATACTACATAGTGAACCGAGACACCTATTCCGTTGTGAAAGAAAAAGTACCTGAAGGCAGGACAACTTGCGGGCTATGTTCACGTCTACGCCGAGGCACATTGTACGGGTTTGCAGAAGAAATAGGTGCCACCAAGGTGGCTCTAGGCCACCACAGAGATGACATTGTACAAACCATGTTTCTTAATATGTTTTATGGTGCCAGGATCGCGGCCATGCCCCCTAAACTGCGTTCCGACGATGGACGCAACATAGTTATTCGACCAATGGCGTACTGCAAAGAAAGTGACATTGAGGCCTTTGCCTCATTAAAAGGCTACCCTATTATTCCTTGTAATTTATGCGGCACCCAAGAGAATCTTCAACGCCAGAATATCAAAGCTATGTTAAACCAATGGGAAGTAGACACTCCAGGACGTATTCAGCAAGTATTTAGCTCGATGCAAAACATTGCGCCATCTCAAATGGCTGATACAAACTTATTTGATTTTGAAAACTTAAGCCTTGACCGCAGCAAAGATAAAGCTCCATATGAGTTTGAAGAAGGCCAAGTAATTGAGGGTATTGGAAAGTTTGCTGAAAAGCCCCCTAGATTACAGCCTAATAACATCATTGCTTCTGCTCTAAATTTAGACGAGTAGTTGTTTTAAAATCTAATCGTCCTCAGTATTTAGATATAAAAATGCCAGCTTAGTAGCTGGCATTTTTATATCTAGAACACACTGCAATATTCATATCTTACAATAATAGCGACCCACGCCGGTTACTTCTAATATGGCCCTATTACTGCTTTTATCATGTAAATTCTCTAAACCTAAAACAATCTGCCTTTTGCCCTCAAAAGTTTCCCTTCGAATAAAGGTAGTTTTATAATTCGCAGATTCTTGAATTTCTTTGATCATTACAGTGTTCACCACCTTTTCTGGTCCGTGACTATTCCACTTCACCCACTGTAAATAGACTTCATCTCGCTTGTTTGTTCTTGCTATCACAAGTCTTAATTGCCCTGCGTCACTACCCTTTTTCCACTGCCCCATACCTTTCACATCGTAAATAACAGCGGGCAGTTGATTCACATCTTTTTGGTGCTTTTGGTCTTTCCCTTGCTGCGAAAAAGCCGCCGGTAAACACACAACATACACACAAAATATTATAATCAGGCGAATCATGACGTCTCCTTAACAACACTAAATCATCCACTTATATTAGAAGTTTAGCAGACAGAGTAAATAGCACCCGCCACCGTCCTTGAAAAGCCCTTGTTCCTTGCTAGTATGGGCTAATATCATCGATTCAATATTCATAATCAGCGTAAATAATGAAAACAAAACTCATTACTCCAGAAGGATTTCAGACACTTAAAGATGAGTTGAATCATTTATGGCGAGTCTATCGCCCAGAAATCACTAAAAAGGTTACTTGGGCAGCAAGCTTAGGGGATCGCAGTGAAAATGCAGATTACAAAGAAAACAAACGAATTCTAAGGCAAATAGACAGCCGTGTTCGCTTTTTAAGCAAATGTATCGAGAGCCTAAAGGTTGTTAATTATTCAACCCAGCAAGAAGGAAAAGTATTTTTTGGCGCTTATATCGATGTTGAAAATGAAGCAGGGGAACTCAAGTCGTTCAGAATCGTTGGCCCAGAAGAGATCTACGAGAGTAAAACTAACATCTCAATTGACAGCCCTATGGCACGAGCACTCTTATCAAAAAAAGTGGGGGATGATGTTATTGTGAAAACACCATCAGGCCCGCAGGAATGGTATATTGATGCAATTCGCTACCAAAGTAAGGCTGACGCCTAATTTACCCCAATGTAATCAAACCTATCAAAGTGCTACATAATATAACACCCAACAATAAGTGTAATTTAGCCGCATCAAACCTTACTTCAGCCAAGCTCGGGGCAGAACTATCATTCGTCGATTTCAATTTTTTAATTTGCATCATCACTAATGGAAACGTTATTAGCGGTAAAAGTATCCATTCACTGCTTAATCCTACCAACAACAATAAACAGATGTAAGCACCCAAATAATACCCAAACTGCCAATTTCGGGCGAACTTAAAACCCAAAATAGAAGCAAATGTAGTCGCTCCGCGACTGGTATCCACTTTAATGTCATTCATATTATTTGCATTTAAAATCGCTGCAGCTGCAAAGCCAAAAAAGCTACCGATTAATATCACGCCTTCTTGTATAGTACCTGTTGCGGCATAGCTCATGCCCATTGTTAATATTGGGCCACACAATGCAAATACAGCTAAATCCCCCATGGCTTTATATTTGAAATTAAAGGGCTTACCGCTGTAACCCACCACCCCGATCACAGCCAGTATGCCGCAAGTAAGAATCCCCTGAGGTGAGACAAGTAATGCTGGCAAACCTAAAGCGCAACCTATAAACAAAGCAATCAATGCGCCTTTGCGTACTTGTTGAGCACTCAACCAGCCTTGTTGTATAACCCCACTCCCCCCTAATGACCCTGGAAGATCAATCAGTTTTAAATAATCCTCGACATCATTGAAAAGGTTTACTGATATTTGAAGAGTCATCACACCCAACACAGCACATACCGCAGCCAACCAATCAACATCCAAACTCAGCATATGAACCCACAATAAAATGGCAAGAGAAGGCATCATGGTAGCCGTTAAGCTAACGACTCGAATAGACTTAAGCCAGACCTTCAATTGAGAAGGTCCAGTCTCTTTCATGCGTGAAAATAATACATCCTGCCCTTGTATCTCATGAGCCACCCACACCCCTTCATACTCAGGGTGCCTACCAGTCATTAGCATCTCAGACTGCAATGCTGTCCCTTGCTTTAGGTGTATCCGATCCATACTGCTCCTTAAAATTTTAAATCTTAGATTTTGATGTACACTAATATGATACTTCTATTAGAGTTTTTCAAATCGTTTTACATGTTTAACTTTGACCTAAGCCAAGCTATTGAGAATTACCTATTAAAAAATCGAGATAGTCGTGAATTCGATATCATTCGCCACCTGCAAAACACAAATAGACTGCCTAAAGACGCGTTACACAATCCACTTTCAATGTTTCGGTGCCACTTCTTAGTATTTAACGCTCTATATCGCTTGCAACTGAAAAGTCATATCCACAAAAACTATGGCTTAAGTATCTCAAGTCTCAAAATTTCACTAACGGAATACATATTAGATGCAAGTGTAAACAATATTACCGACAGCATTACCACTA
The DNA here is from genome assembly GCA_034112345.1 of Bermanella sp. Taxonomy (GTDB): domain Bacteria; phylum Pseudomonadota; class Gammaproteobacteria; order Pseudomonadales; family Oceanobacteraceae; genus Bermanella. Next base: position 4,716 of record JAWUVN010000095.1, read on the forward strand.
AAGCGTTAGACTTAAAATTGCATAACCCCCTTGCTTTATTCTATTTAGATTATGCACAAGTTATGCAGACCACTGAGCAAGACGTAACGAAACTGCTGGATCAGTTTTGGAAACATTACTTGAATGACGACCAAAAGCTAAATGCGTTAAGTGTTTTAGGCTTAAGCGAACCAGTTGACTTTGATCAAATTAAAAAGCAGTATCGGCGACTTGCTATGAAGCATCACCCTGACAGAGGTGGCGATGCGGACCAACTAATCGCTGTATACCAGGCCATGCAATGCTTAGAAATGTATTACTAACTTATATCCCAGTGCTTTTTAGCATGCTTTCTTTTCAAGCACTCTCCGTCAACGGCACTGAAGTCGAATCGAACCTTACCAGTAAACACTATAATTACGGCACCATACTCCAGTATCACCATGTGAACACCACCACGCCAGCGATCACAAGCATTAGCCCTGATAAATTTAAAGAACACCTAGACTTAATCCAAGCCGAAGGGTTTTCTGTTTTACCGCTAGACACAATGATTCAAAATATAAAAATTGGTGCACCTTTTGATAAAAAGACCCTAGCTTTTACATTTGATGATAACTATCGCTCTATTTACGACAATGCTTTCCCTCTATTAAAAGAAAGAAATTGGCCATTTACGGTATTTGTTAATCCCAAGACAATTCGTGAAGACGCCAGTGCGGTCAATGAAGACTTCATTCTTTCCTGGGCTCAATTAAAAGAGATGAAAGATAATGGCGCAACCATCGCTAACCACACTCAAAATCACTGGCATTTATTACAAAGAAATGAGCTTGAGTCCAATGAAGAATGGGGATTAAGAATAAAAAATGACATCGAATCTGCACAACAGACTATTGAACAACATCTAGGTAACACACCTAAATGGATCGCCTATCCATACGGTGAATTTGATACAAACCTAAAAGACCTGCTTAATCAAATGGGTTATCTAGCGTTTTCTCAGCAATCAGGGGGCATCAACAAAACGACCAATTGGCAATCTATTCCGCGTTTTCCAGCATCCGGTATCTATGCAAACTTAGCCACATTAAAAATAAAACTTAATAGCCAACCATTTGATGTGTTTTCTGTACACCCAGAAAACACAATTAGATTAACGGGCAACCCAGCACCAACGCTAGAGTTGATCGTCAGTAAAAAAGATGTAATTAGATCCCAGGTCAGCTGTTATTTTTCAGGAGAAAAGATTGTATCAGAAGCCACGATCGAAGATGAAAGACTTATTATCAGCGCACACTTAGAAGGTGTGTTACCGTTTGGCCGAAGCCGATACAACTGCACAGCTCGTTCCAAAAAAGGGCATTATTTTTGGTATTCCATGCCTTTCATCACTACGAACAAACATGGTCAATGGCAAGAGTAATCATAATTAAGCCACTTATTCTCTTTAGCACAGCCCAATTTTAAAGTTTCGGCTGGGTAGCCAGGTATTGCTTAGTACCATCCTTTATGAAATTAGCCAGCATCTGAGTCGCAGGGCCAACATGATTTTTATTAGCGTATACCAAAAATAATGTACCTTGCTTCTGATACTCCACATCAAGATCCAATGCCTTTAATTGACCAGCTTCAATTAAACTAGCCGCTTCATGTACAGGTATCCAAGAAAAACCTAAACCACTGACCAAGAATGCCCGCGCACTCTCAAAGCTACTAAATGTCCATCGTAGATCCGTGCCTAACCAACCAGAGTCACGCTCTTGCTTAACACCTGAATCTCTAATAACTATATGGGTGTGCAGACTTAAATCGTCAGTACTCACCTTACGGCCCATTTTATGAAGTGCATGGTCTGGATGTGCGACAGCTACAAGCTGTATATCCATTAGCTTTTCACCCATAAAACCAGGTGGAACCCATGGACTGATTGATAACTGAACCTTTTTTTCCAACACAACTTCAGCAGCGCCTGAGAGCACCTCTTCTCTTACCAGTATTTTACAGCCCTTACTTTCTGGTAAAAAACGCTTGAATGCATTAATTAAAATAGAACGCGGAAATATCACGTCCATCGCCATTGTTACTTCTGCCTCCCAACCTTGCCCCAGGCTATCTGCCACCAATTCAAGTTCGGCAGCTTGCTCTAGCAGTTGACGTGACTTTTGCAGTAAAGCCTCACCTGATGGTGTTAATACCGCCTTACGCCCCTCTATGTGCAACAGCTCCATTCCCAGCTGCTCTTGAAGCTTAGATACTGAATAACTGATTGAAGACTGACTTTTATGAAGCGCTTCAGCAGCTTGCGCGTACCCGCCGTGATCCACAACCGCCTGCAAGGTTCGCCATTGATCTAATGTTACTTTTGGACCGCGCATATTTCGATTTCTGTTAGTCAGCTGATATACTCAAAGCATAAAGCAGTCTACTGACCTAATACAAGTCACTTCCTATACAAGCAAAGCGATCTAATCATGACAACACTTGCCGCATTGAACGAAGATCAACTAGAAACCCTTGCTCTTTTCTTAGAAGACCAAGCCGAAGCTAATGAAGGCTTAGATTTTTTTGCATTACATGGCTTTTTAACAGCCAACTGTGTTGGCCCCAGCCCATTAAACTGGGAAGAAATTCTCGAGTTTACTTTTAATGGCCAGCCAACCTGGAAAAATCAGACTCAAGAAGACGAGATATCCCTGTTAATTTCGATTCTTCAAAAAGAGATATTAGAACTGGTTGAATCCGGATTAACCTTTCCTGTTCCATGCGACCTTAATGTAGAAGCTGACGAAGATGATGACTCAGCGCCATTAGAGAGCTGGTCTGTTGGATTTATGCTACTTACTTTAGAGCAAACTGACGCATGGTACGGTGAACATGAAGAAAATGCTGCAGAATTGTTATTCCCAATCCTATATGCATCAGGCTTAAACGCTGAAGACGAAGCCTTTGCTGATATTGATGAAGATGAAAATTTAAGCAAACAAGTCTGTGCTAGCATCCCTGATAATGTGGTTGATCTTTTCCTAATGTATCACGGTGAACAAAAGTAACTCTGCCCTTGTTAAACTGATACGATAAAACACAACTTTCGAGCTAACGAAAAAAAGAGAACTCCACTTGGTGCTCTCTTTTTTATTTCTAAGCTGACTATTCTGAATATAAATATCCTATAGGCCACCTTACATTAAACGGTATGTCAGATTTACTTTTTAGAAACACATAATTGGTTATTTTTAAGTCCTTTAATACACCAATCTCAATTCAAACAAGTCATTTAGTTCAATTAACCTTCTTTTGGTCATACTCGTAAAGTGAACGTATAAGCAGTATTACTTAAGCTACCCTGCTATTATTTTTTACAAATATCCATGCAGTACCCGCTCCCAACAAAGCACTTACAGCTGCCAATTCAAACATAGTCACACCAAAATCAATTGACCAAACATACCCAGACATAATGGCACCCAACGCCCCACCTCCACCATAGGTTAAGCTAGCAAAAAGTGCCTGACCCTGACCTTGATGACGCCCTTTAAAAAAGTGATGTATATAATGCATTGATACCGCATGCATAGTGCCAAAGGTTGCAGCGTGGGTTAGCTGAAGTAAAATAAGCAACCATAAAATATCGACAAAATGTCCCGTAAAAAACCACCTAACAGCAGCCAGTAATAAACTCACCACCAAAATGGTCTTGTAATGGACAATTCTAAATAATCGATGTACCACTAAAAACACCAATATTTCAGCAATCAAACCTACAGCCCACAACACACCTATCATAGTGGTTGAGTACCCAGCCTTTTCTAGAAACAAGCTAAAAAAGGTATAGTAAGCTCCAAAACTTAGCTGCATTAAAAATGCAGCCAATAAAAAACCCAGCACCTCTTTCTTTTTAAGCAGCGATAAAAAACCTTCACTTTCAACATTATCGTGACTAAGCTCTTGCCCCTTAATTGTTAAGCTATTAAAAAACATCACAGTTAAAATAATTAACATAAAAACAGGTAAATACTGCACACTAAGCACCTCAAAAACCATGCCTAAAAGTAGTACAAATATAATAAATCCAACGGAACCCCAAATACGAATTTTGGAATAGTCATCTGTTTTATCTTTTAAATAATTAAGCGGCACCACTTCAAACTGAGGCAATACGGCCGCCCAAAAGAAACCATAACCCACCATGATCATGGCCATAGTTGTAAAAGAGCTCACCCAGAATATATTTAAAAATATGAGCGCACACATTGCGCACCCCATACGCAACAAGGCCATCCTACGGCCAGTGTAATCCCCTAATGCACCCCACACATTTGGGGCTACCACTCTCACAAGACCAAACAAAGCCATTAGCTCGCCAATTTCTTGGGCGCTATAACCTCTTCCATCAAGAAATAAACCCCAGTAAGGTGAAATACAGCCTAGCAAGGCAAAGTAGAAAAAATAAAAAGAAGACAACCGCCAATATGGAAGCTCTTGACTCAAACCCATAAAACTCATCAAAATAATTATTGTTCAAAAAATAAAAAACGCTTAATGAAACATCATTAAGCGTTTACGTTTTAACCTATTACCCATCCCATTAAAGCTTTAACATCATAGTTAAAGCTGCAATAGATTGAATCAATTACTGCCTGCTATTTTTGTGCAGGGATAATTGGCGTAGAACATTCTACATCTGCATTTTGACCGCGATGACGTAAATAATGATCAGCCAAAGTGATGGCCATCATGGCTTCTGCGATTGGCGTTGCACGAATACCGACACATGGATCATGACGACCCTTAGTGATTAGCTCGGTTTGATTGCCATCAATATCAATGGTTTGACCAGGAACAGTAATACTGGAGGTTGGCTTTAGTGCAATATGAGCAATAATATCTTGGCCACTACTAATACCACCTACTACACCACCTGCGTGGTTAGACAAATAACCTTCAGGTGTCATTTCATCTCTATGTTCGGAACCTTTTTGTTCGATTACCGAAAATCCATCGCCAATTTCAACGCCTTTCACAGCATTAATACTCATTAGCCCATGAGCAAGATCTGCATCTAAGCGATCAAATACTGGCTCGCCTAAACCAGGCTTTAAGCCTGATGCGACAACCGTAATTTTAGCACCTATTGAATCTCCTTCTTTACGAAGCGCATTCATATAATCTTCCATTTCAGACACCTTATCGATATCTGGGCAGAAGAATGGGTTTTGACGTACTTGTTCCCAGTCAAATTTTTCAATTTTCACTGGACCCAGCTGTGATAAATATCCACGAACCTGAATACCCTTACCGGCTAAAAACTTTTTAGCAATGGCACCAGCGGCAACGCGCATAGCCGTTTCACGGGCACTTGAGCGACCACCACCACGGTAGTCGCGAAATCCGTATTTCTGGGTGTAGCCATAATCAGCATGAGCAGGACGGAATTTCTGAGAGATATCACCGTAATCTTTTGAGCGTTGATCCGTATTCTCAATCAGCATACCAATGGGTGTACCCGTGGTTTTACCTTCAAAAACCCCCGACAGAATTTTTACTTGGTCAGGTTCACGACGCTGAGTTGTGAATTTAGAGGTACCTGGCTTACGTAGATCCAGCTCCACCTGAATTTCTTCTTCAGAAATTTCAACCCCAGGAGGGCACCCATCTAAAATGCAGCCCAAAGCCACACCATGGCTCTCGCCAAATGTGGTTACCGTAAATAACTTACCAAATGTATTACCAGACATGGATTAACTGCTTACTATCAAAGAATTTGAAATTATGGTGATTATATCACCATTGTATAACTTGATACGACGCCTAAGACCGTTTGGATTAGGCTCCTACCTCATTTTAATATCAATATTGTGATTAAAAATATTGCTCAAGCTGCTCTTTGGTGAATACAAACACACCATCTCCGCCTCGCTCAAACTCAACCCAGGTAAACGGCACATCAGGATAATTGGCTTCCAAATGAATCCAAGAATTGCCTACCTCGACCACAAGTACACCTTTAGGGCTCAGGTACTGCGCAGCTTTAGCCAGTATTTGACGAGTTATATCAAGACCATCACTGCCGCTTCCTAGCCCCATTTCTGGCTCGTGATGATACTCTGCTGGCATATCTGCTAGATCTTCTGCGTCCACATAAGGAGGATTAGATAAAATCAGGTCATAACCAGGTGTTAGATTCTCAAATAAATTAGATTCAATGGCTGCCGCTTGATGCCATAACCCATGATTATCAATATTAATCTCTGCCACATCTAGCGCGTCACGGGATAAATCCGCTAAGTCTAGCTGAGCATCAGGAAAGGCCTGTAGCGACGCAATGCCGATGCAGCCGCTGCCACAGCATAAATCCAATATCCGGTCTGGCTCACGGCCATCCATCCAAGGGCTTACGCCATTGGTAATAATTTCAGCCAAAGGTGAGCGAGGCACTAATACACGCTCATCCACATAAAACGGCATTCCGCAAAACCAAGCTTGATTGATCAAATAAGCGACTGGTATACGCTCTTCAACTCTTCTCTGAATACGCTCAACCAATAGGTTTTTTTCATCATCGATTAATCGGCAGCTTCCATATTGAGGATTTAGATCTGAAGGTAGACTTAAGCTTGCAGTGACCAATAAGACCGCTTCATCCCAAGGGTTGTCTGTACCATGACCGTAATAAATACCATTACGTTCAAATTCGCTGGCTGCAAAACGAATCCAATCTTGAATTGAATGAAGTTGTTGAATCGCTTGGGGGTAATGTGAAGTCACGTTCTGCTCGACAATGCTTTTATGAATAGAGACATTCTACTGGGTTGCCTCTATTCTCTCCAGCACATAAATAAAATAACGAACGATTGCCGATACAGTTAGATCTGTCCGTAGGTATTGGCCTCGCCCCTTTCAAAAGCTTCTAATGCTCTTTGAGCGATCATATAACCCAGTTCAATTTGAGTATCTGCTCGGTAAAACTCATAAATACTGGCAGATTGACTTGGAATTTTAATCAGAAGATCTGGACGATAGCCTGCAATCTTGTATTGAGTAAGGGAGGCCTGCATGGTTTCAAACATTTGATACATCACACCCAACTTACCAAGATTTGCATTTAAAACCTCTTCAGCTGGATTATCTTTTTTATCAAAAATACTAAAGGCTTTTTGAGTGATATTTGAAAACCACTGAGATTTCTCTTCATTTTTAACCGCGATATCTAATTCAGACTCAGCAACCTTACCCCCCGGCATTGGAACCTCAGCACTTAAATCAACAGCAAAGATAGAGTCTGCATGTACCGATACACTAGCGGCTATTGGTAAAGGATTCAGTACTCCGCCATCCACCAGCACACGATTACCCATTACCACAGGTAAAATAAGAGAAGGTATGGCACACGAAGCCCTAATGGCTCGCTCTAACGAGCCCGAATTAAACCAAACTTCTTTTTGATTCGTTAAGTCTGTGGCCACTGCAGTATAAGGAATTGAAAGATCCTGTATTTCTACGTCTTTTAGCATTTCAGCTAAAATTTTAAACACCTTATCCCCCCTAATCGCTCCATCACTTAAAAAGCTAATATCAATTAACTTTAAGCACTCTAGGTACGTTAATGACCTGGCCCATTCTTCAAATAAATCTAGCTTGCCTGCGGCGTAAAATCCACCAACAAGCGCACCCATTGAGCATCCTGCAATGCCCTTTATTTCATACCCAGCTTCTTCTAATGCTTTAATTACGCCTATATGGGCGTACCCACGCGCACCACCACTACCTAAAACCAGTGATATGGATTTACTCATTATTATCTTTTACTCTTACTTTAACTTTAACGTCTTTGAATAAACATTCGGCATCTGGCTTAACGAGACTTTAATTCAACCATTTCAATTCGGTTGGCCTGGCCTTCCCGTGGCAACATTGCACCTGCACCATGGGCATATAAATGCTGAATAAATCCACCTGCTTTTGCAATCTGATCAAGTAATTGCTGAGCCTCTTGCTGAGTATCCTCAACCAATCTTTGATTTTCAGTTTTATTGTATCTGTGTACAACCAATGCGAATTTTTGTGTTGGAAATGCTTGCAGAATCTTTTTTGCCTTATCCACTTGGTCTTCCGTCAATTTGGCAGGCGCGCCCCCTAGATCTTGCATTACCATATAGCCACGGTCTATAAAGGTTTTAAGCTCACCCTTACTGGCATATTCACCTAACAGATCAACCTCACCTTTATTAAGTACCAATTTTTCAGCGTACAAATACACCTTTTGATTGCTTCTTTGACCACCATAGATCAACCAAAGCGTATCCTGCTTGCCTGATTCAAGGCCAACCCAGTATTTCTGGGCACTATCACGACCATATAATATTGATTGAGAAAAAACCCGATTAGCAAAATCATTACTTAAGCCACAAGCTCGACCCTCACAATCAAATAACGTAATAGCAGAATCTTCAATTTGCTTTCTAATAAAGCCAAAGCTTTCATCAATGTCATGCCCAACCGGCATCTTCCATAACCAACTGCTTAGCCGGCCCGCCAACCGCACCTCTCCTTCTGGTTTGATTGCACCTTTAATACGCTCAATCGCACCTAGTATCACCCAGTGATCAGATACTTTCTGCGTATCATGGTGCTTTTGATAACTGCCAGACAAGCTCTCTAAACCCATCGCTGAAACAGAAAAACTAAATAATAAAAAGAACCGAACAATCTTTGATATCATGTGGCTACCTTGCAGCAAATTTTTAACAATTAAGACAATAAGTTAACATTTTTCATTCATTTTAAAAGCGCTCAATTTACAAAGTGAACACTCAGCAAAGCAATCAAACCTTTTGTATCAACTGCACCTTACCTTTATCAGGGTGCATTTGCACTCTAGCGCCCCATTTAGCACTACCAACCTGCACACACATCCTTTTTCACCCCAATGAAATTCAACGTCGAAATAGCAGTGGCCGGCTATTAAGGAACTGCCTTAATATAGAAAGTACAATTTGGCATCGTTTGAAAAATGAAATACTCGAACAAAAGTTTGAAGGATTCGCCCTACTTTATCCAATTGATGAATCGGCCAAAACACCTTCACAGCCACTTCATTTTGAGAGCCAAAGAGCAGAACATACCGAAGCACCTACTGGCTATATATGGATAGATGCCACATGGCAAGAATCAAGAAAGATGCTGAGACAAAGCCCTTGGCTTAACAAATTGCCTAAATATCAAGTAAACCGCCTTACTTCTAAGAATCTACCTGATAGCCAGTATGCTCTTAGACGCAATCAAACAACTGAAGGGCTCTGCACAATGGAGACTTTTGCATACTGGTTAGATGAAAAAAATCACCCTAAAAGTGCCCGAGACCTGTTAAACTTTTTCAATCAGTTTCAAAGTGCATTTTTAAAGGCACGAAATTCCGGACTATTTAAATGAAACCCCGCTATCTATCACTACCCATTATCACCATTATTGGCAGCCTTTTATTAACTTCTGGCTGCCAATTCAATCAAAAACCACAAGTGTTGGCACCTGTCATTACAGTTCAGCAATCCGAGCAAGCCACGCTCGCATTAAATTCATTGCTAGACTCTTACCAGTCATGGCAATTAAGTAGCAGCCCCATGTCACAAGCCTATCGTGGACAAAAAACCAACTACGGGAAATGGGATAATATTTCCGATCAATTTGATCAGAAGCAACACACAAGAACCCTTGAATTTTTAGTAAAAGCTAAGGATATACGAAAAGACGCCTTATCGAATCAGGATGCCGTAAGCCTTGATGTTCTTACCTATGATTTAGAGCAAAGCATTGAATTTAATCATTTCAGGTTTCACAACTATCCATTAAATCAAATGTTTGGACTTCACACTCAAATACCAACATTCATGCTCAACATCCATCAAATAGAAACCATTGAAGACGCAACAGATTACGTCGCACGTATTCGCGCAATTAAACCTTTATTCAATGATTTGATTAAACAACTTAAAGCCAGAGAAGCTCTAGGAATAATCCCACCTAAATTTGTATTCGACTCTGTAATAGAATCCAGTCAAAAACAATTAACAGGATATCCTCTTGATAAAAGTAAGATTCATCACATTATCTGGACTGATTTTCTTAAAAAAATAGAATCACTTGATCTTTATGATTCCAGTAAAAAAGTATTAACCGCATCCTTGAAAAAAGCGCTAACTCGCCAATACAAACCAGCTTACAAAAAATTAATCAAACACCTAAAGAAAACCCAAGCACTTGCAAGTAAAGACACTGGGTTTCATCAATTTGACAATGGCATGAGCTACTACAATTTAAAATTACAAGCAGCCACCACTACCGATCTATCGGCCGAAGAAATCCATAATCTTGGTTTAAAAGAGATTGCAGCCATAAAACAACAAATCACAAACTTATTACCAGATCTAGGTTATAGCTCAATTGAATCCCTGTTTAAATTTACACGCACAAACCCAAATGCTTTTTACATTGATAAACATGAAGCAATAAGGGATAGCAAAAGCTACATAAGACAAATAAACCTGCACATATCAAAAGCCTTTAACGATATTCCAAATATCCCTATGGAAGTAAAAGCCGTTGAATCATTTCGTGAAGCCAGCGCACCCATCGCTTTTTATCAAAGCCCTAGTGATGACGGAAAACGTCCAGGTCGCTATTACATGAATCTTAGTAAATTAAATGAAATGTCTAAATTCCAATTTGAAGCCCTGGCATATCACGAAACTATTCCGGGCCACCACCTGCAAAGTATTTATGCCATTTCAAGTAAAAGCATTCCTGAGTTTCGCCGTAGAAACAACTTTACTGCCTACACTGAAGGCTGGGGATTATACGCTGAGCGCCTAGGCAAAGAACTGGGCGGCTACACAACCCCGTGGGCTGAATATGGCCGCCTACTAATGGAGTTATGGCGCGCCAACCGTCTAGTTATCGATACAGGCTTACACGCCTTTGAGTGGGACATAGAGAAGGCACTGACATTTAGACTAGCCAACACCCCTTTTAGCAAAGCAGACTCCCTGAATGCCATTCAGCGATACCTAGTAATGCCAGGTCAAGCTACCGCTTATAAAATCGGACAACTAAAACTAGTTGAGCTGAGAGAGAAAGCCGAAACAGAGCTTGGCAGCGACTTTAATCTGGGCGCCTTCCATTCGTTCATTTTAAACATAGGGCCCCTGCCTTTAAAACTACTTGAAGAACAAGTGAATCAATGGATCGAACAGCAAGATGCCTTATAAAAAATATTCATTGATCAAGCACTAACAGTAATACATTCTATTCATATCAAAAAAGGCCAACTGATCACTCAGCTGGCCCTTTTTAAGTTATGTTCAAATATCTATTATTCTACCCTCTATAAACCCTACTCTTTTCCAGACCTTTCTTGGTCCTCTAATATCTCAGAGCAAACACCTTCGGCTTCAGGACCTAGTGGCTTGAATACAATAAACAATCCAGGTAAAAGCGTTAATACCTGCACTAAGGCGATTAGCATTGCCAATCCTGTTAGTAATCCAAAATAAATTGTTGGAATAAAGTTACTTAAAGACAATATTGAAAAACCCACTACAACCGTTAAAGACGTGTAATACACGGCCTTACCAATAGACGCGTGACAGCGCTTAATCGCATATTTGTAATTACGACACACTGCAAATTCTTCTTGAAAGCGATGAATATAATGAATGGTGTCATCCACAGCAATACCAATGGTAATAGCCGCTATTGTAATCGTCATCATGTCTAACGGGATCCCCGCCCAACCCATCACACTTAACACAGCTCCAGCGCTTAACAAATTAGGCACCAAAGCGATTGCGGCAACTTTCCATGATTGAAATAAAAACATAAACATCAGCATAATGCCGATAAACACCGCACCTAATGTTAAAATTTGAGACTTAAACAAACTTTGCAACATGTTGTTATATAAAACCATCATGCCTGCCATCATGTATTCGTCTTCTTCCAAGCCCAACTCTTCTTGAAGTCCCGTCTCTATTCTTTCAAGTAATTCAGCACGCTTTAAATTAGGCAAACTATCATAGATACGCATATTAATACGCGCTTGGTTGTGCTCTGGGGATGCATAGGGGTCCAAAACAATGGATTTAAAGTCATCAGGTATGGCACCATAAAGTAAGGCTAACTCAAAGCTACCTAGCGCTTCTCCATTAATTTTCTCAGCCACCTGAACCATAGTAGAAAGAGATGTAACCTTACCTATCTCTGGCTGGCGATCTAAGAATCGATGAACCTTAGTAACCTGGTTCATTTTTTCAATCGTGAACCAATATTTGTCGTTTGCTCCTGGCTCGGACGCAAACTCCTCACCAAAGTCATCATCATCGTCAAAAAAATCATCATCCGCACTTTCGGAAGATACAGCAGGCTCTATTTCAGGGAAATTCAAAATCACTTCTAATGGAGTAGTGCCCCCTAAACGCTGATCCACTACCTTCATCCCTTTATGTATTTCGGTAGACTCATGAAAATAATCAATAAAGCTGTTTTCAACCTGCAAGCGGCCCAAGCCAAGTAATATAAAAACTGCTAAAACAAGATTAGCCACTATCATGCTTACACTATGGCGCAACGTTAGCCACGCAAAAAAGTCCGTTACAGGACTGTGATTATTACCATTACTCGATTCGGTTCGTTTCCCTATAATCAGTAAAAAGACAGGAAAAAAGACAAATACCAAAATCAAAGCAACCATCACACCTGTGGCCATCATCCAACCAAAATCAATAACGGGTCGAATACCACTGAAGATTAAAGAGTTAAACGCAACCATGGTCGTTAAAGCCATATAGAAACAAGGCTTGAACATATGATGAATGGTTTCCTTTACAAGCTCCAACTGAGTGGCGTCTGGACTATCTCTGTATGCTTCTCTATAACGAACAATCAAGTGAATACACATAGACATAGTCATGATTAATAATAAGCTGGCAAAATTACTGGATATCACCGTCACTCGCCAATTAAATAACCCTAATACGCCCGTCATTACCAATACCGTTAACGTACAACACGCAAGTGCTATAAACACCCAACGAATCCGCCTAAATAAAAATAATAGTGTGACCACTAAAAACATGAACACGCCAACGCCAAACGTATACATATCACTTTCAACAAATGTGATCATATCGTCTGCAATCATTGGTACGCCGCCTAAATGAATCCTAGCTTGCTGCTGGTAAGGCAATAAAACCTGGCGAATTTTTTTAATATCCTCATGCAGAACTTCTGCATTATGGCTATTTAGATTCTTTATGGATTTATTTAACTCTTTAACAAGGCGCGATTCATCAAGTGTTAACCCTTCTGCATCACGTTTATTCCACAATACTTCTCGAGACTTAGTTAAATCTCGGTGCGCGGTATCAAACGGGCGATTGATTTGAATGGCCGTTGTATTTTGATCTAGATTTAACAGCAGATTGTTATACAACGGACTATTGATTAGCTCTAACTTAGCCGCTTTAACGTTTACCTCAGGATGTTCAAGAGTTTTGATGTTATCTAATAAGTCTGCAACAGGTACTGGAGGGTTTTCCAGCAACGGGACATCTAATAAAGAATTGATTGAAGCCACTCTTGGCAAGACTTTAAGGTCATCGCGCAACGATTTAAGCAAAGAAAGGGATTTATCAGAAAACAATGGCCATGGCGGTGTATACGTAACAATTAAAAACTCACTACTACCAAATCGCTCTGCTACGGTTCGATAGTTGATCATATCTTGATCGTTTTCTAGCACAAGGGATTCCGCTGACGCATCCAACTCAAATTGAGAGGTACCCAGTGCAATCAAAGCAACTAAAACAGACGCCACTAGAAAAGTGACTTTAGGGGAGTTTAAAACAGATTTTTGGTAAAAATCGACCAGCCATTGCATAAGTAAAAACTATATAAGAAAAGAAGTAGCTGGCCTTTATAAAAGGTAAGACCGAAACATGCAAGGAGTTAACAGGAACAATCTGTTACCTCCTTGGCTTTTTTCATAAATAATCCACTTATGCAGCAAAACTTCCATAACTAGAGCTCTGACCAAGCTGCTGATGCAGCTGACCATATGTGCACTGAACCCCAAGTTTTGATTGCTGACGAATGCGGAGTAAGGTTTCAAGAACATGACATAATCGCTCGAATTCAAAACACACATCAAATGGTGCCTCTGTTTCTTGAAGCAACTCTAAATAAACACACACATATTCGTAGCTTTTTCGAGTTTGCTGCAATTGAGCGTGGCTCACAGCACGATCAACAGATTGCAGAAGTAAAAGTACCTTCGACATCTCTCGCGCACCTTCTGAATCACCATAAAGAGATTCATGAGTAATAAATCGATTAAGGAAGTTCAAACTGCCCATAACAGGGTTTGCTGACGGTTTTCCGACTTTTTGGTTCGATGCAATCAATGCATTCCAATCATATCCGCCACGGAATTGGCTTTTTTTATCTTGCGTCTTACTAGGATCAATTGACGGTGTCATAATACTGTCCTTTAGGTTAATTCTGCCACTTACTAAGCGAGAACTGTGCCAAAAAACAAAACGCCCTGTATTTATGCAATACAGGGCGCTAAAGGAATATTCAAGCAAATGGTAAAATCAACTATTTAATTATCATCCTTCTTATTAAGCTTCTTGATATGGCGCCGAACCGCCAAGTAAACCAAGGCTAAAACGATGGGCATGGCGACACCCGAAGCAATGGTTTTATTAATTGGATACCCCCACTCCTCCATTCCTGCAAAACCATAACCAAGCAGACTCAACAGGTAGTAACCAATGGCTACGACCGATAAACCCTCTACCGTCTGCTGCAAGCGCAATTGCAGGCTTGAACGGCGATTCATAGATGCTAACAGCCTTTGGTTTTGACTCTCAATTGTGACCTCGACACGAGTACGCAGCAAACTGGTAGTGCGATGTATTCGACGACTTAAATCCTCAAGTCTATCCCGAACACTGTCACAGGTTCTAATACCAGGGGTTAAACGGCGCTCTAAGAATTCACGCATAGTTTGCATGCCGCTTACTTTTTGCTCAAACACCTGCTCCAATCTCTTTCCAACCAAAGCATGATAAGCATTGGTTGCCGAAAAGCGGTAATTTGTGTCGCTTCGATACTGCTCAATCTTTGCCGCTAGCAACGAAAGTTGCCGCAAAAGCTCTCGCTCATCTTCTTCAATTTTAATTTCTGCTATTTTTTGATTCAGAGAGGCAAGCTGAGTCTCAATTGACGTAACCTCCCCCACTAAAGAGCGAGCAACAGGCAAACCCATAAGCGCCATCAATCGGTATGTTTCCAATTCCAACAAACGCTGAACAAGACGACCCGTTTGAGATGCATTCAATCCATCATTTAGAACGTAAAACCGACCCAAACCATCGCTGTGCAATCTAAAGCTTGTTTGAACCTGTGCTTTACCATTTGCCACTCGGCTTCCCACAGGCTTTTGACCTTCAAAGAAGTGATTGATATCCGCAGAATCCATGGCTTCATTTTTAGCCAATAAGTTAATGGCCACTACAAGCTTTCCTGGTAGCTGATTCAACCAATCTTTTGGAATAAACGACAATGCAAAATCAGGCACACCTTTTCCATCGTCAGGACGTATAAAGGTATAAGTAGAAAATTCAGTATGACGCTCCCACCTAAATTCAAACCCACCAAAATTTTGATAAAAGCATGACGAACCAACAGCCGGAGGATTAACACTAAACCGTTGACACAAGGCTGACACCAACTCGAATTCACTGCTAACTTCATTGTTGTCGCGAATTAATGCTAAATGAGAAATATAACATGGACTTTGAATCTTAGGCGAAGGTCGGGTGTGTAACTCTTCATACAACGAATTTCGATGCTCGTAGAGCGGCAGCGAAAGCACCATATCCTTTGATACTGTATTGTTTTCAATCATAAATAAATTAAAAAATAGTTAAGATGTATCAAATTCTAACACAAGCATGACAAGAAAAAATAAATCAGCCAAACACCGCCTCAATACGCGGTACCCACAGAACAATAAACACCCAACCATAGAACAAATACAATACTACAGACAAAAAAATGCACCATCAAAGAAGGCCATCTTTGATGATGCAAGCTGTGTAGGAGGCACTGCACAGTACTACCAACCTTACTGGTTATTCCCTTCTTCCATATGCTCTTCAATAACTGCAAACCACTGACTAATACTAAGCTCAACTACCTCAGTCCGAGTGCAATCATGTTGCTGAGCATATAAATCTAATTTTTCGACTAAATCGTGAGGCATCTTCACCTCCATTCTGCGCATGCCTTTATTTTTATCTCGGGCACGCTGAACACGCTTGTTTATTCGCAACTGCACTTCACGTGGATATGGATTCGATCGCGGACGACCCTTTTGCTTCTCAGTGAACATGTCGATTGTAGTGCGATCTTCTAGCTGCACGCCCATGACGGCCTCCTTTTTATTCTAATCTTTTACGACTTAATTATGTCCGGTCATATTTAATTAGTCAACCATATGTATGGTTAATTTAAAATTAGGCATGCCTTGTCCATTAAATTAGCAAAAGTGATGAAATTTCCTTGCTCACAGACTCATTTCCCAATAAGGTTTGCAGCACTAAACAGGAGTTTTTTCTTTAATGTCCAAAGCGATTCACCCTTCTCTGACACCTGATCAGTTATCAATCCAAATACCCGATTCATCCCTACCGTTTGAAACCAGTGCCGAACTGAGCCCCTATAATGGAGTGCTTGGTCAAGATCGAGCTGTAAGCGCGATTCAATTTGGCGTGGCCATGGATCGACCTGGCTACAATGTTTATGTAATGGGCGACTCAGGAACTGGCAGAAGCTCCTACATCACGGAATACTTAAAGAGTGAAGCCAAGCGACAAAATAGCCCTAGCGACTGGGCATATGTGAATAATTTTGACAACAATCGCGAGCCTTTAAAGCTAGAGCTGGCAGCGGGTCAAGGGCATGAACTTAAGAGCGATCTAGAAACATTAATTGATAATTTACTGGCTACTTTTCCAGCTGCATTTGAACACCCTACATACCAGCAAAAGAAAAGCCTGATCGATCGAGACTTCAATTTAAAATATGACAAAGTCATTGATCGAATTGAGCAGTCCGCACTTAAACTGCAAATTGCAATGTACCGTGACACAGCCTCAATCAGCTTCTTACCAATGAAAGACGGTAAGACCATGGAAGAAACTGAATTCGCATTATCAGACGAAAAGCAACGAGATGATTTTCACAATAATGTGCACGCCCTTGAAGGTCAGTTAAATGATGGCTTAATCCCACTACCCCAGTGGAAACGCGAAACGACTGAAGCATTAAAAAAATTAAATCAAAACACCATCAATGATTCTGTCACGCCTTTAATGGCACCTTTACTAGCACGCTACAAAAATTCAGAAGCCGTATTAAAATACTTAGATAAACTTAAACAAAACCTACATAAAACCGTCATCGCTGAATTAACTGATGATCGAATCTTAGAAAGCCGCGAAGACAGTGCCAAACGCTTATTCTTAGAAGAGACGTATCTTCCAAACTTATTAGTCAGCCGTCAAAGTGACTCCGGCTCTCCGGTTATTTACGAATCACACCCGAATTATGCAAACTTATTTGGCCGTATCGAATACACCAGTGAACAAGGTGCCCTAGTCACCCACTACCGAAAAATATGTCCTGGTGCACTGCACAGAGCAAACGGCGGTTACCTAATTGTTGACGCAGAAAAACTTCTTCATGAGCCATTTGTATGGGATGCACTCAAGCGCGCCCTATCTTCCCATCAACTTAAAATAGAAAGCCCATACAGTGAAATGGGGATGGTGAATACAACCACACTAATACCTGAATGGTTACCTCTTGAGGTTAAAATTGTGTTGATTGGCTCACGCAGCACTTACTACTTACTCCAAGATCTAGATGATGATTTTAATAATATGTTCAGAGTTTTAGTCGACTTTGATGACCACCTAGACTGCAATGAAGAACACATAGAGTCATTCTCTCGATTACTACACAGTCGATGTATCGAAAAAGATTATGCTGCAATCACTCGCGACGGCATTATTCGCTTGATCGAACAAAGTGCACGCCTAGCAGAAGATCAACGTCATTTAAGCGCTCGTATTGGAGACTTATTTGAACTACTTGCTGAAGCTGAGTTTGTTCGAAAAATGGCACAAGATGAACTCATATCAGATACGCATGTTAGCCGCGCATTGGATGCCCAAGAACAAAGGAGCGGCCGCATTCAAAAAGAAATTCTTGATGACATTCTTGATGGCACCATTTTAATTGATACCTGCGGTGAAGCCATTGGCAAAATAAACGGCCTAACAGTTCTGTCTATTGGTGACGCTTCGTTTGGCGCGCCTGCACGCATTACAGCAACCGTTTACCCCGGTGGCCGTGGCATTGTTGATATCGAGCGCGAAGCCAATCTTGGTCAAAATATTCACACGAAAGGTGTCATGATTTTAACTGGCTATCTTGGTCACACATACGCTCAAGAGTTTCCATTAGAAGTATCCGCATCTATCGCTATGGAACAAAGCTACGGCTATATAGACGGTGACAGCGCGTCACTTGCTGAGGCATGCGCACTTATTAGTGGATTAAGCCACACTCCTATACACCAAAGCTTGGCCGTAACTGGATCCATTAACCAATATGGTGAGGTACAAGCAGTCGGCGGTATCAACGAAAAAATTGAAGGTTTTTTTGCAATCTGTAAAGCTCGTGGCCTGAACAATAAACAAGGAGTACTGATTCCTGCATCAAATGTGAAACACCTCGTACTCAAAAAAGAAGTCATTGACGCCGTGGCCGATGGTAAGTTCCACCTTTATGGTATCAGCAGCGTCGATCAAGCTCTTGAAATCATGATGGATAAAAAAGCCGGAAAGATAAGCAAGCGAGGAAATTTCCCTAGAGGCAGCATTAACTATAAGGTATTGGAACGCTTAAGAGACATAGCAGAAATAGGCAGCGAAGAAGAACACGAAGAGAGAAAAGAGGATAAAAAAGAAGAGAAGAAAGACAAATAATCAAGCTTCTTACCTAAACTGCACCTACTGATACTCAGTAGGTGTTTTTTTATGCCCAAAACAAATATATAACGCCAAACTAATAGCAAAGGATTATATATACACACAAAGCACAATCCCCTCTCAGCTATACTCAAAATAATAATGGTTTAAAAAATTAAATAGAGGCGATACATGGGCTCAGATAACGAGCTGTTGTTCGGCAATAAGCTTAATAGCAAACCAGAGATTGGACTGCCCAATCGAGATGATGGTAAAGAACATCTAATACTGGTTGTTGATGATGACGAATACGTTCATCAATTGACAAAAATGGTATTGCGAGGTTTTAGCTTTGAAGGCTGCCCCATCCGACTTGCTAGCGCAATGAGCGGGAAAGAAGCAATTGAATATCTGAACAAACACAACAATGTGGCTGCCGCGCTGGTAGACGTTGTAATGGAAACTGATCACGCAGGTCTTGATCTAGTAAATTACATTCGCAATGAAACCAAAAATAATCAGATTCGATTAATAGTGCGTACCGGCCAACCTGGTGCAGCCCCCGAAGAATCCGTTTTTCGTGACTACGATATTAATGACTACCTAAGTAAAACAGAGCTCACCGCCCATAAATTAAGAATGGCGCTGCTTAACGCCCTTCGCTCTTATCGCGATATTCAACACGCAGCAGACCTCCAAAAACAAATCATGCTTGCAGAACAAGAGTCCCAAGCAGCGTCGGCGGCATCTGAAGCAAAATCTCAATTTTTGGCGCATATGAGTCATGAAATCAGAACCCCATTAAATGGTATTATTGGAATCGCAGATTTACTCTCTCAAAGCCACCTTGACGACAGCCAATCTCAATACATTAAAACAATACGTAACTCGGGAGCAGCATTACTGGCAATTATCAATGACATTTTAGATTATTCAAAAATAGAAGCCGAAAAGTTAGAATTAGAAAATTCGAGCTTCTGCTTGAAAGAACTTGGCCAATCTCTAAATGATATATTTATTGCCCAACTCACACAAAAGCACCTAGAATTTGAATTCAATATCAGCCCCGACCTACCTGAATTTGTAAAAGGCGACTCACTAAGGCTAAAACAAATTTTATTAAACTTAGTTGGCAACAGCTTAAAGTTTACACAGGAAGGTGGAGTTTACATTAGTGTTAAAATCATTCAGCCCCAGCCCGATTTAAGAGTTGAGTTCAACGTATCTGACACAGGCATTGGTATTCCAACCCATAAGCAGCGTGAATTATTTCAAGCGTTTACCCAGGTTGATTCATCAACAACCCGAAAATATGGTGGTACCGGTCTAGGGCTTCAAATCAGTCAGCGTTTAGTCGAATTAATGAACGGAAAAATTCAAGTAGAGAGCCAGCCGGGAAAAGGTTCTAGTTTTAAATTCACAATAGACATGGCAGTAGGCAAGAAACCCACCAAAGCTAAGAAAATCCAGCTTAATAGTAGATACCCAGCATCAGATATTCGTATTTTGGTTGCAGAAGACAATAAAACAAATCAGATGGTCATCGGGGCCATGCTCACTAAATTGGGCTATACATTTGATTTATTTGAGAACGGTAAAGAAGCCATTCAATCATTAAATAACCATGCGTACGATTTAGTCTTAATGGACTGTCAAATGCCAGTACTAGATGGCTTAGCAGCCACCAAAGAAATACGTAAAAGCCCCCAATGGAAAGACCTACCAATCGTGGCTCTAACAGCTGGTGCAACAGACGAAGAAAAGTCTGAATGCATTGACGCTGGAATGAGCGACTTTCTATCCAAACCAATTACCATCAACCTACTTGAAAACACATTAAAAAAGTGGCATTAATTCATGATCAAGACTACCAACAGCCCCAATAAAGATTAATAAAACGCGTCCCTAACCCCTCCTAATACGCTGTATATTAAAAAAATAAAAACAACCTAGAAACTTTAGCTATAACCATATCTGTATCAAATACAATTCAGTCTAGCTAACACCAAGCAGTATTTTAAATATCCATTAAACTTAATAAAAATAGTATTTATTTGGCATTTCAATAGAGTTGTATGAAAGCCTTGACGCTGAACCTGAAACTTTTAATAAGCATCTCGATATCCTGCCTATGCGCTTGCATTGATACAGGCCAATCCCATAACGCCCCAAAAACAGACATCAGCATCACGTATCCCCAAAACTTAAGCGCGCTGTTTAAAGTTGATTTTTTGGACACTACCCCCAAGTCCATTCAGTGGGACTTTGGTGATGGATACAGCGGAAGTGGGAACGTAATTAATCACCAATATTTAAGCGCTGGAAACTATTCAGGGAAATTAAGCTATAACGAAAATGGTGAAGACATCCATCATAATTTAACAATTAATATAGAAGGCAGTAATCAAAGCGTTACCGTTAAGCCAACTATAAATATTATTATAGACAGCGATCACAATGATCCAAACCAACTCTATAAAGACAATAATCTAGTTCCACAACTGATTAATAGCCCTCTAATATTAAGTGGTATTTTATTGCAGCCTAACACCTGCCAAGCAGGTCGATTATGTGATACCGGTGATGTCCTAGATTGGTATACAGCCAATTTAGATTACGGAGATATGATTGATATAGAAGTAATTAAAGGCAGTATAGACTTACAATTGATCGCGTCCGACGGGGAGATAATTGCCAACAACAAAAATATAACAAATGATTTAAATATTCCAGCCGGCCAGATCAGCACCGGACAATATCAACTGCATATAAAACTGAATCCCTTATCAGATAAATCTCAGTACATTATTCATGTACAACAACAAACAGTTGAACAACTCACAAACTATCAACCAGGCAAGTTAATTATTCAATGGGAAGGCACAGATAATCCAGAGCTCGTTGATATCAAGGATTCTAGGATATTCAATATCACCGATCCAAACCAAACATCTAGCCTACCAAATGCCCGTAACTCGCTCATGAAAAATACAGATATAAAATCCGTCAGCTTAAATTACTACCGCCAACCATTCAGCTTAGAGAATTGGCAATGGCCTCTTATACAACAAGAGATCACAACATTATGGGAACCTTTATTAATTCAAGGGGAGCTTCCCGGACAAAATACAACGGTGGCTATTTTAGATACGGGCATTTTTTTTCAACATTCTAATTTAATTGGTATGCAAACACACAGTGGATACGACTTTGTATCCGACCCCGTCAATAGCGGTGATTATAACGGTTGGGACCACGACCCTTCCGACCCAGGAAATGACAATTTAAATTACCACGGTTCACACGTCACAGGCATCATTGCAGCCCAACCATCTGATCTAGGCACATCCATTACAGGCCTTGCATGGGCGGCAAGCATAATGCCTTTAAGGGTCCTTGGGCAAAATGGCGGGACGAGCTACGACCTAATTCAGGCATTGAGATACGCTGCTGGTCTTAGTAATGATTCCCAACAGTTACCAAGCAAACCTGCCGACATCATTAATTTAAGTCTAGGAGGTTCAGAGTTTAGCGTTGCTGAACAAGCAACTATTAACCAAGTTACTAAAAGCGGTGTAATTATTGTGGCTGCAACAGGTAATCAAGGACAAAATAAAATCAGCTACCCCGCAGCCTACAAAGACGTTATTGCAGTTGGGGCAACTGACATTAACGGTAATATAGCCGAATATTCTAACTATGGTGCCTTTATCGATATTGTTGCCCCTGGTGGTCACTGCACTGACAACTTATGTACTGAAGGGGTTAATAGTTTATCGGCAATAGGTATGATTCAGGGGCAATTTGACAGCCGACAATCTTCATGGAAACGTCTATCAGGTACATCTATGGCAACTGCTCATGTAACTGGATTATTGGCAATTGCTCGTAGCAAGCTTCCCTCTTTAGACTCCAATGCAATTAATCAATTGATCAAACAGCAAAAAATCACATCAGATCTGCTCACCGCTGGTTTTGATTATAAGAGCGGGTGGGGGAATATTAATAGCACTAAACTTTTAGATTTAATAAACACCAGCCATCTAGACCAAGCTTCTATTTGGACCAGCCAATCAGAAGTCTATTTAAATCCGGATGAAACACTTTCCCTCCCCATTATTACGCGTGGTGATACCAGTAAAAAAACGATTAGCGCAAAATATAATCCAGAATCCTTAACTATATCAACCAATATGAATACACTTACAATTTCAACACCATCTGACTTTACCAACAATCAAACAATAGAATTGTATCTAGAAGATACTTTAACCAGCACCATTAATTTGTACCCCAAAAAAAACTACCCCTTGCCAGAGTTTAGCCAGCATTTATATCTCGACTTAAAAAATAAGGGGATTAGTAGCTCGGGGCTGCGAACTGTAATTGAGCAAGATTCATGGTATGCGAACATACCAACACTTAGCCCTGGACAATCAATACAAGCCAGCTCAGATATCGATTACGATGGAGTATATTGCGAAATCGGTGAGTTTTGCGCGCAATCAGAAGTAGGAGATTCAGGTTCAAATAATTTAATTTTAAATGGATCTATTTTAAAACGATAAAATTTAGACAAAAAAATAGGCAGTTAACTGCCTATTTTATATTGCTTCGTAAGCTGCAACCTAGATAGAGCCTAATAAGCCATCTTTAAGATCATCAGAAACTGCGTCTTCAGATAACCAAATACCAAACAATGCTTGCTTAAAGTCTAAGCCTTTAACTGTTTTTTTAAGTTCACCGTTTTTGAATACATTAACACCTGCAGCTGGTGAGTATACAAAGTCAAAAACATCATTCTCTACAATGCCATCTCTGAAGGTATCAATGAACTGATCAATAGTGGCTTGAATTGGAGCTGTTTTACCACCCGTTGCTTTTTCAAACCCTTCACGAGTTGCTGTTTCCATTTTCTCTGCACTTAAAAGCCCTGAAGTAATGTGTAAGCGTAATGCCATAGGCTTATCTTGCGCAATAATACTGGTAGCTTCACTTGAAGTTTCAGATAGATAAAGACCTGCCGCATAAATATCCATAAAGAATTTACTGCGAACACCAGTACCATTTAGCGCTAAAGGTTGAGTCTCTGTATTAAGGCTTTCTGGAAGCTGTATGCCACCCACTTCAACGGCAGAAACGTTCACACTTAAAAGTGCAGCCGCTATTAGAGTAAAAATTGATTTCATTGTGTTATTTCTCTTTTTTTTGTTGTTATTACTTCGCGAACGAAGGCCACTTATATGACCAAGAAGTCCATAGGAAAGCAATAGACCTGTATTGCTGTATCTAAAAAAACAAGATAACAATAACGGATTGCCACAGTATCCGCCACCGACAAAAACAATCGTGCCAAAATACACTATTAAATAAAACAGTTATTACTGTATGTTTTTTAGACTATTCGATTATGAAAACAAAAAAAGACTGGTCGTTGTAAAAATGAAACCTTACATTGCTAAAACGCAATGGCCTTCGGAGACCAATATGAATAACATAAACCCCATGGTAACCACAATTGTTCAAGAGATTATGATCGCTGAGAACGACCCATCTACATGGCGTCAAGAGCTCATTAGAAACCAAATATTTAACGCAAAAGAAGCCAGAGATTTAACTGAGCGAGAGATATCATTAATACACCAAGCACTGTTGGTTCAACAATTTAGTAAGTTGAGCAGTGATGAATTAATGTCTCAAGCAAATAAATATAACCTTCAATACCACATTCAATTTGAAGAAGATCAACTTCAAATGGGGGCCATTTGCTATTAATAATGAAAGACCAAAGTATTTTTTAAAACAACAATAAAGCATTACTCTGCCGGATATATCAGCAGGTACCAAGATAAGTAATGACTTGATTATTAAGGCACCCATTTAGGTGCCTTTCTTTTCCCATCAATTTATCCGAAAATATTATGCGAAGCTCCGAGTAACTAAGACAAATTTTACAGTACTTTTCTGGCATTCTTACTAGTAAACAAGTTAAACATTACATCGCTGTCTCGTAATAAATACAACGCAACACACGCTGCCCACATTGGCCATGCCGCAAAAAATAGTAGATTACCACTAAACGGATCTAGGTATTTTCCGAAAGCAGAAAAAGTCGAAACTGAATGAATCAATAATACAAAACCATATGTAAATTGTTTCTTATAGCCTACTAAAAACATGGCTAAAATCCCCATCTCAATAGTGCCTATTATGTACATCACATTAAACTGAATAAAATCTATCAAGTAAAAATGTTCAAACACCTTAGTCGCATGTCCTGGATTGATGAATTTATCCACGGTCCACATAAAAATGACAAGGAAGACTGTTAGTCGTAACAGCAGCAAGGAAATACTAAGCTTATTTTGATCTGTCATGGTTTACCCCTAGAAGTGATATACATATGAGCTTAAACACACAAATGAGTTCACTGTATTGCACTAATAAGCATAAATTTTACTTAACTGGGTAACTATCAAATTTAAAGGCGCATCTGGCACCGGTCCTTGCATTGATTTTCAATAAATAGCACCCAATAAATGAACGATGATCAACTGCCGCCAAACTACTTTAGCTAGGCTCTAAATATATCCTCAACATAATCACAATATTGTTTACGAATCACCCTAACACTCTCTTCTTTAACTCCCGCGGCCAGTTCCATTTTATTTTTACACACTAAATAAGTACGTAACTGCTTAAATGTACAGCGTAACTCTATTAAAATACTGTCTAACAAAGAAGACCGCCTTGGACCATGCTCTTGAGGTTCACGCCCCAATAAGCTTAGCAACCTAAAATGCGCATGACTGTAATAATACTCAGCCTCTTTGTGCTTACCTTGCTTAGCCAAAACATGAGCCGCATTATGGCAAGACAAAACAAATAACCGCATCACACGCTGAAATTCCTTATGGTCTTTATCCAACCAAGGCTCTAGGAGATCTACTGTTCGACAAAAACCCTTGCTGGCCTGCTTAAGCTCCTCACGATGATAATATCTGTCAGCTTCCAATGTATAACTTTCCCATTGGTTTAGGATATCCTGTACCAAGTGCTGTTGAATCATAGTTCGCTCCAAACCTTAAATGATAATCATTATCATTTAAGGTTAAGTAGACGCTATTGTCAACACTCGTATCAAATATAAAAATTGGCAGACTATGGATTTATCGAACATTTACCCTCTTCTAAAAAATAGCCATCTAATTATGGTAGCTATTAGTATTCCTTTTTTCATAGTCAGAGGAGGGGCTAAAATATTGGGCCTGTCATGGCAAAATCAAAAATGGGTGAAAGTCAGCCCTCACATTTTAGATTCGGCATTATTGATCTCTGGAATTTTACTGATGCTTGCTACTTCAATTTACCCAATTGAGCAAAGCTGGTTAACCAGTAAGCTGATTGTTCTTGTTGGATATATTATGTTTGGCATTAAGACAATGAAATCCCCATCACCGATGAAACAGCGCCTATATTTTTCAATGGCCTTGCTGTGTGCATTGCTAATGATCACAATTGCCACCTCACATCACCCGCTGGGTTTATTCAGTTTCCTATAAAAGGCACGTGCTAGATCACAAAGTTCAGGCATAAAAAAAGGTGAAGAACATATCTTCACCTTTTTACTTATTACCTAGCATCAAACCTAGCCGAACTACCCATTAAATCTAACAGCACATAGCTATTGTCGAGCCAAGCGTCCATACAAAGCTTCAGAATTCACCTTAGTTAAACTACGAGTCGGGTTTATATCCAACCCACCCCGACGGGTATAGCGCGCAGTAACCGTTAAAGATTCAAATTCACCCGCATTGCATAAATCACAAAAAATCTGCTCTACACAGTGTTCATGAAAATCATCATGGCCACGATAGCTAATAATGTATTTTAATAGCTGTTCCTGCTTAATTTTTGTGCCCTTGTATTGAATAATGATGGTAGCCCAATCAGGTTGATTGGTCACAGGGCAATTACTTTTCAAAAGATGACTATTGAGCGTCTCCTCTACAACTACTTTATCTACTGAAATAAGTCTGGCATCTGGCTGATAGTCGGTCACTTCTATATCTAAGTGATCGATATTTTCACCTAGTTTATTTTGCTTAATAGGAAAATCTAAAACATTAAAAAAATTAATCTTAATTTCAGCACCAAAACCATCCGATAAGTCTTTTACCATTAAAGATAATGCTTCATCATTCGACTCAAACTTGGTTTGATTAAAGCTATTCAAATACAATTTAAATGACTTAGACTCCACTATATTCTTTGATTCAACAGGAATAATAAACTCAGCAATAAATACCTGAGGCTTACCTTTCATATTTAACCAAGAAATTTCGTAACCGGTCCAAACATCAAATCCAAAAAAAGGCAGTACACCGTTTGCCTTTTCATTTGGCATATCCAGTTTTTCACGATTTTGCACTCGTGAAATAGGAAAAATTAACGATGCATCGTATTCAGATTTATATTCTGTTTCTTTACCTAATAAAATATCTTTATGCATTACTGACGAATTCCCTTACCGCGCTTTAACAACCACATACTATAAGCATACAAAACCAAAATTGTTCCTATTAAGATACTAAAACAGGCATACAGACTGACATCGCTCACCCCTAACATTCCGTACCTAAAGCCATTTACCATATATAAGATAGGATTAAATTGAGCCACTACTTGCCAAGCTTCTGGCAATAAGTCAGTACTAAAAAATACACCACCCAAATAACTTAATGGGGTTAATATAAAAGTAGGAACGATACTCACATCATCAAATTTATTCGCATAAAGCGCATTGATAAAACCACCTAACGAAAATAAAATTGAACTCAGTAAAATAATCGAGGTAAGCACCCAGAAGTTAAAGACAGAAACATCAGTAAAGAACACTGCAACTATGGTCACAATAATACCTGTCAAAATGCCTCGGGTTACACCACCAAAAACATAGCCCCACAAAATTACTGAATTGGGTACTGGCGCAACCAAAAGTTCCTCTACACTGCGTTGAAATTTATTACTAAAAAATGAACTTGATACATTAGAGTAAGCATTATTGATCACACTCATCATAATCAAGCCAGGCATAATGAATGACATATAATTCAAACCCGACATTTCACCAATACGAGAGCCAATTAAGCTACCAAATATAATAAAATATAAAGTCATCGTAATTGCAGGGGGTAAAAGTGTTTGCTGCCATATACGCATAAATCGGCGAATTTCTTTTAACAGGATAGTATTAAAAGCAATTCGATAAGCGGCCAATGAACCTGTCATAATTATTTCCTCACCGCGTTTACAAATAGTGTTTCTAATCGATTAGATTTAGGACGAATACCGCTCACTGACAACCCTTCTTTATTAAACACATCAAATAAATCGTTAATTGCCGTGCCTTTTTCAACATCCACTTCAAAACACGTATCATCCATCCACCTAGCTTCCAACTCAGCCAACTTAGGATGGGATGGACTGGCTTGTGCTAAATCAACCACAAGTGTCTGTTTATGTAATTCTTGAAGCAGGCTTTTCATCGATGTATTTTTAACAATTTCACCTTGATTAATAATCGCTATGTTTTCACACAGACTTTCAGCTTCTTCAAGGTAATGCGTGGTTAAAATAATGGTGGTGCCTTCTTCTTTATTTAGCTTAACCAAGTATTCCCACATACTGTGTCGTAATTCGATATCCACACCAGCTGTCGGCTCATCTAGAATCAAAAGCTTAGGTTCGTGTACCAACGCCCTTGCAATCATTAGTCGGCGCTTCATACCGCCAGACAAAATTCGCGAAGGTTCATTTCTTTTATCCCAAATATCCAAGGCTTTTAAATATTTTTCAGCCCGCTCTTTTGCTAGCTTGACCGGAATACCGTAATACCCTGCTTGAGTAATCACAATATCCTGAACCTTTTCAAACTGGTTAAAATTAAACTCTTGTGGAACAACTCCCAATAAGCGCTTAGCGTCGAACCAATCGCCTTCAATATCTCGGCCATAAACCGACACCTTTCCGCCCGATTTATTTACTAAACCCGAAACGATACCAAGTGTGGTAGACTTGCCAGCTCCATTTGGACCAAGCAGTGCAAAAAAATCGCCCTGCTTAACTTCAAGGTCAATACTTTTTAGGGCTTCAAAGCCGTTATCGTATACCTTAGTAAGCCCTGTAATTTTCAAGGCGGGTCCTGAATAATCACTTAATATTTTCATAGCACCGTCATTTTATGCAAGCTTATAATCCACGTAATCATACCCTCATTTTATTAAAAGATTTTTTAAATCTATTGAAACAAGGTGTTCCATTTAATCAAGATAGCCTGGAAGAGGAAGATCAGAGTTTTTTAGATCAACTTTCAGCTCTGATTAATAGCTTAGAGAACCAATTTGCTGACGCCAACTTCGATGGTCAAGCTTGGTTAGGCCGCCTATTTAGAAACTACACCACATACGCCCCTCACCTTGGTAGAGAAGTCTTATGGTACTTTGGTGGCGAAGCCCTTCACTTTATGCCTGACAATGAAATTGAGCGCTTTCAAAGCCTTGATGACATGGTAGCCGAAGGTAAGGACTATCTAGAAGCCAAAAAAGAAATCTTCAACCCTCGCTAATTCAATTTAAAGGGAGCTCAGCTCCCTTTAAAGCCTTCTGCTCCACCTCAAACCACAATCAACAGCATTATCCAGGTTAAGACCAATACGGCCTCACCGTACCCATCAGTCGACCCTAACGCTGCCATTCTCTAACGACAGACATAAAAAAACCAGAACAAAGTTCTGGCTTCTTTACGTATATTGGAGCGGGAAACGAGATTCGAACTCGCGACCCCGACCTTGGCAAGGTCGTGCTCTACCAACTGAGCTATTCCCTCAAATTTGTAAGTAGCATACCGGCTACTTTTAGAATCAGTATTAAACCAACCCAGCAACAAATTGTAATCGCCTCATAACTTACTGAGGATACTTAAATACAACTTATCATATAAATAAGTGGTATCCCGTAGGGGAGTCGAACCCCTGTTACCGCCGTGAAAGGGCGGTGTCCTAGGCCTCGAGACGAACGGGACACATAAGATTTTTAAGTTATAGGCCGAACTTAAAAAAATTGGTGGAGCCTAACGGGTACGAACCGTTGACCTCGGCGCTGCCAGCGTCGCGCTCTCCCAGCTGAGCTAAGGCCCCACACGCATCTTATTTTATTGGTCAATGGGACTGACCAAAACAGCAAGCTGCTAAGATGTGGCGTGCATTATACGTATGGATTTTCTTTT
>JAWUVN010000096.1:0-13573 GCA_034112345.1 Bermanella sp.
CTCACAGTGCTTTATACGACACAGAAAAAACAGCTGAATTATTTGCGTTAATTGTTAACCAGTGGAACCGCATGGGTGGCTGGGAATGGGCAGAACGCAAGCACATGAAACAAGAACGCTACTCATTAGAAGACGAGTAACAACAACTCTCTTTTCAATATGCGCCAACTGATGACATGCAGTGGCGCCATTTTCTCTTACTACTCCCCTCCCCCTTTATCCTAGCCAAACTAAATACCATTAATTCTAACTCCTTTACTCTTTAGAACTGTCGCTTATATCAATATATTCTTATATTAGAATATAATAATATTCTATTTTTATATTACCTTTCGCTAAACTAGCCCCATCTCAAAATTTGAATGAATAATTATGTTTGAAGCATTTCAAAATGTACCCTACCAAAGCGTAATACTGGGTGGCGCACTAATCGGTATATCTTCGGTATTACTATTTGCATTTAACGGCCGCATTGCCGGTATTTGCGGCATGGCTTTTTCTTTAATGGCCACAAGCCTCGATAAAAACATTTGGAGAATTGTATTTTTAGTCGGCCTAGTATCTGGAAGCCTGCTTTACCATTTTTTATCTGGGACCCCTTACCCTCCTGCACCCAACACTTCTTTGCCACTATTAATCATTGCGGGGTTATTGGTCGGTTATGGCACTTCAATGGGCAATGGCTGCACCAGCGGTCACGGTATTTCAGGATTAGCACGTTTTTCACCACGCTCATTAGTCGCCACCTTGATCTTTATGAGCAGCGCCATTGCAACACTTTACATTGCTAAGCATTTAATTGGAGCCGCGATCTAATGATGAAACTATTTATCGCATTGCTAAGCGGATTATTATTTGGCGCTGGCCTAGCCGCATCTGATATGAATAACCCTGAACGTGTTCAAGGGTTTCTAGATCTGTTTGGTAACTGGGACCCTGCATTGATGTTTGTAATGGGCAGCGCACTGGTCATTGCTGTACCAAGCATTCAAATTTTATTACGCAAGCGCTCAAAACCTTTTTCTGCTAAACGATTTTATTTACCGCTTAGCAAAGCCATTAATAAAGATTTGATCTTAGGTGCCGCTCTGTTTGGTATGGGCTGGGCTATTGTGGGTTATTGCCCGGGACCTGCCATTGCCGCTTTAGGCTACGGCTATAGCGATGTTTTTATCTTTGTGGCAGCGATGCTTATTGGCGCTAAGGCCCATCAATTACAAAAATAATCGATTAAATCGTCCAGTAACAGGTATCTATGGGGTTTTCTCAGCGCACAGTGCGTACACTTATTCCGCCCTAAACAGCAGCCATAAAAAAAACCGAGCTAATTGCTCGGTTTTTTTATACTAACAAATAACAATATTATTAAGGCCGCCTAAACGACTTAAATAACGATTATTAAAGCTTGTCAGATTCGCCAGCAAGGTATTTAGCAACGCCTTCAGGAGAAGCGTCCATACCTTTATCGCCTTTAGTCCAACCCGCTGGGCAAACTTCACCGTGCTCTTCGTGAAACTGAAGCGCTTCAAATATACGGATCAATTCATCCATGTTACGACCTAATGGAAGATCGTTAATGATTTGAGAGCGAACATCGCCCGCTTTATCAATGATGAATGCACCACGGAAAGCAACGCCACCGTCAGATTCAACATCATAAGCTTTACAAATATCATGAGTGATATCAGCCGCTAGAGTGTACTTAACTTGGCCAATGCCGCCGTCGTTAATTGGAGTGTTTCTCCAAGCGTTGTGAGTGAAGTGTGAATCGATAGAAACACCGATTACTTCTACGCCTAATGCTTTGAATGCTTCCATGCGGTGATCAAGAGCTATCAACTCAGAAGGACAAACAAATGTGAAATCTAGAGGATAAAAGAAAATAAGGGCATATTTATCTTTGATCGTTGCAGAAAGAGAAAATTCGTCAACAATTGTACCGTCACCTAATACCGCTGGTACTGTAAAGTCAGGGGCTTTTTTGCCTACTAATACGCTCATATAATGCTCCATTTTTTTGTTGTAGCTGCGGCAATATAACCACAGAGATGAAATTCAGGCTCAGGCCTAGAATGGGAGATATGATACAATGCTCAAAAGCTAAATCCTACCGTTTATGCCGGATAATATACGTCTAATTAACAGACTAAGCATAACGGATTTATAGGTGCCCTAAAGAGGCCTGATACGAGTCACAAAGTACACATGATCAACCTGTTAAAGCGCTTACGTTCCAACCAAATACTGAGTGTGGCCATTGCCATCTCGGTTGCGCTTCACCTTATAATTTTTATGGGTATTTTTTTACAGTCAGATACTCAGCATCAATCTTCTTTTGGTAGCGGACACGTCATTTTACTTGAACACATGACCGATGACCCA
The DNA here is from genome assembly GCA_034112345.1 of Bermanella sp. Classification (GTDB taxonomy): domain Bacteria; phylum Pseudomonadota; class Gammaproteobacteria; order Pseudomonadales; family Oceanobacteraceae; genus Bermanella. Next base: position 2,383 of record JAWUVN010000096.1, read on the forward strand.
ACAAAAGTAACCAATCAAACACTTGATACCCAAGCGGCCAGCCAAACCTCAGAACAGGCTAGAATCAGCGGTAAAAATGGCAAATACGCAATCCCTGTCGACAGCCTTGTTAAAAAAAACATACTCATTAAAAGTCCTCATAAAGAAACTCAAAAAGCTCAAAGTACAAGTAATAAAGGGTCTTTCGTTGATCAATCAGGTAAAGAGCGAACACCCCAAGAACAATACAGGCAACTGGTGACCCAGCACTTATTAAAAAAATCCAAAAGCGCTCCTACTCAAGGCCAAGCCATTATTCATTTAAACATATTAAAAATGGGCATTGCCACACAGGTAAAAGTAGAGCTTATCGATGGATCAAAAATCTACAAGCAATGGCTGCATCGCCAAGTTCTGAATGCAAACCCCTTTCCTACGTTTCCTAGTCACATAAAAAAGGCCAGCTTAAAGCTGGCCATTTCGATTTCACATCGCACTGAACAATAAATTTTCATTCTTCAGTCTAATAGCAAATACCTACACTCGCATATGGTCAGTCGGCATCCCGCTGTGCAAACGAATTAAGTTATCTGGTTGCAAAATTGCGTCACGCTCAGCCTCTAAAAAGAACTGTATGCGATCTTGAATCGGCTCTTTACTGTATTTCTGTGCCAGTTCTAAATAATCAGTAAAGTGTCGCGCTTCTGATTTTAAAAGCGACATATAAAACTTCTCAAGTTCAGCGTCTAAATGCGGCGCTATCTTATAAAAGCGCTCACATGAACGGGCTTCGATAATACTGCCAATAATCAAGTTATCTATCAGTATTTCATCATTGGTTTTACGCATGAACTTAGCCATTTTTGAAGCATAAGAACTGGCCTTAAGTGCTTGGTATTTTATACCTCTTTGTTTCAGTATTTTCATAACCTGTTCAAAGTGCACAAGCTCTTCACGAGCCAAGCGAGACATTTTATTTAACACATCAATTTTGTGAGGGTTACGCGACATCAATGTCATGGCTGACTGAGCCGCTTTTAGCTCGTTAGCCGCATGGTCAATCAAAATAATATCTGGATACTTAAGCGCCGATTCTATCCATTCATCAGGGGTTAAGCATAAAAGGTAGTCCATTACGGGCTGCATTAATTCTTCTACGGAAATAGCCATGGCTGGAAATTTAAACCTAAGTAATGGTGAATGGCGTGGATTATAGCGAATGTACTCTTTTAACGTAAGCAAGCAGGTCAAGGTTTGACTTAGAAAACAACCATATGACTACCAATGCGAATATACTACTTGTAAGCCCCTCAGCTAACGCGGCCCATACTCAATTAAAATGGTATGTTGTGACTATTTATTGATAGTATAATTAAATATAAACAAAACACAGAAAAGGAAAGCATGATGATCTGGTTAGACAACTTAGACTGGACAATGTTAATAATTATCGCTGCTATGCTAGGCCTAGCCCCCTTTCAGCCAGAGCCCCACTTGGTTGAGAAATTAAGAATGCTATCACAAGGCACACTGGTAAAGCCTATCGATATATTCGACTTACTCATGCACAGCACACCTATAATTTTGGTGATTATCAAAGCAATACGTCAATTTGTGTTAAAGGTATAAATCTACATACCTGCAATCGCAAGCGGCACTGGCTGCTGACGATAGAACTGGCACAGTAATCGGTACACCTCTGGCATTTGCTCTTTCATACTGCCTGGCGACTCAAAAAACGTCTCACTGCAAACTGCAAAAAACTCAGCAGGGTTCGTCATACCATACTTATTAATTGGCAATGACTGATTATGCTGTAAATTTTTCCCTAGGCGATTCCAAGCCGCTGTAAAAATTTCATGCCACTCTCCGGCAGCCATATCAGGGTGCATGGGTGGTGCGCCATTAGCTCCATCCCGTAACATATCAAGCTTATGAGCCAACTCATGAATAACCACATTACTGGCTTTTCCATTACTGGCGTTAGGCCCGCTTTTGCAAACGGCATCCCAAGAAAAGATCACAGGCCCTCGCAACCAGGCCTCACCACTTAGACCAGGGCTTTGTGCATGCACCACACCATCATCACTGCGATAAGGTCTATTCGGCATAAAGTCACCTTCGTAAATAATGATCGTGTACAAGTGGTCATACCAATCCAACCCCAGCTTTAATACGGGCACACAAGCCATCGTCGCAATCTTCAAAGACATGGCATCGCTGAACGAAAACCCAGCACCCGAAGTAAAGCTTTTACGCACCAACAATCTAAATGTCATATCACGCAGTGCATCACGCTCAACACCCTGATAGCGATCCATGACCGGCCAATCGGCAATAGATGATTCCCATTGCGCTGCCGTAAAGCCCATTTTTTTAATGCGCCTGTTTTCCAGCCAATTACGTATTCGTTTAAACATATTTTATTCTTTTCATAAAATATCGGTGAACAGTGTATCTTTACTGCTCGTCATGGAGTCAATTCATACTCTAATCGACGATTCTTTGATGCCACTCTATTCCACTCTTCACTGGAAACTTCTAGTGCCGGCACAGGGTAATCTTCAAGAGTATATTGGGTTCCCATCTCAATGGAAGCAATGTTAATAGAATCATATTGCTCATCTAAGGCCCTTACAAACCCATCAAAGTCTTGAAACGCTCTAGATTGGCCTGTTACATACTCAGCTTTGGGATGACATTGCATGACAGAATTTTTATTCTCCAATAAAGATAATACACCTGCAGTATTACGCTCACAAAAATCACCTTCATGAAATTTAATCACAAGCGAGCCTTGGTAACCCTGCTCATTTAAATGCGATATTAAATCAATGACATAGTTTTGATTTTTTTGAGTATTTAGTGATTCCTGATATACCAGTTGGTTATTTTGATTTAAAGCCCATTCAAGTGCCTGAGTATCAACATGAGGGATTGATTCAAAAGAATCTATTTGCACCAGTGATGCTTTATTGACAGTATTTTTTAACGCATGCAAGGATTGAGATTGAGCATCTAATGTTTTTTGCATACTTACTAATATAGCTTGCTGATTGTCACTAAAATCAATAACGATAAACATTGTAATCATGACTAATACAACGATTAAAATTCTTTTTTGCCAACGTACATTTCGATCCGACAGTTCACTAATGGCAGGGGTTACTTGAGATACCATTTCTTGTAGTAATGAATGTTGATCTTGCTTAATTGTATCTCGCTGCTCAACAAACAATTGCCGAAACAGTTGGCGCATGGAATCTTTTTCAAAGTCTTCACTCGCACTGCGAGCCAATTCATCCAAGCTATGCTGTGTATTGGCAATAATATGTGCCTGATTTTCCGCTACTCGATTATTTTCTGGTGGGGAGGTTTCAGCAGCCTGAGTCATCTTTTGCGGAATTAACTTTAACTGTTGTAACACCTTCTGTAGCTGCACTGGCTTGAGTTTTTTGGGCAGTACACCTACAGCCCCCAATGCGCGAGCTTGATTTATGTAAACGCCTTCATCTTTAGATGTGTACATCATAATAGGAATTTTGGCAGTACTGGGGTCACTTTTTATCGCTTGCACCGCTTGAAAACCATCCATTCCCGGCATCATATGATCCATAAAGATCACATCAGGTTTAAATGCGCTCAAGGTGCCCAGTGCTTCTTCTGCACTCTCGGCTGTCTCAACCTTAATGCCCTGCTCTAGTAACATCTCCTTCAGTACATAGCGCGCTAATTTAGAGTCATCAACGACCAAGGCCACCTTTTGCATGACGGCCTGTTTTTTACCTGTTGCCTGCGACAAAGATGAGGTACTAGAGGTCATGAGACAAGCTCCAAGCGATCAAAACGAGGAGTATATGACAAATATTTAAAGGATTACCGGCTGCATTTCACAAACATCGAATACTCCCTATACCAATTAATACCAAGCTCTTGAAGAAATTCTAAGGCAATTACTATAAATCTACTTATCAACGCTGTGTTTACTAGTGGTATATAAAAAGGAACTAAATTGGTTTTACCTGTTGCACATAGCGTGTAATAGGTAGAAGCATAAAACTATTTATCTAAAATAATAAAGATACACTTGAGAATTAATCACTTTTTAACGCGCTTAATGATAAAACTAAGATTCTAACCAGCTAGATATTTCTGAACAAATTACCGGAAAGTATTCTCCAGAAACGGTCCAATGACAGCAGCCTGGTACTTCAACCAAGTGTGCACGAGAACCAAAACTCTTAGCAATTTTACGTTGCACATCAATTGGGGTGATTCTATCTTCCGTCCCACCTACTATCAGCACAGGGCACTTAATCTTATTTGTATTCACATGTGCCGCAGAAAATCGGCGTAACAATGCACCCATCGAAATCTGAAAAGTAGCCATGCCTGATTCATAAGTACAGCTGCTATAAAGTTCCTGCTGTAATTCAGGGCTTTGTGAATTCGCGATGCCATATTGGATACTCTTCAAACTAACATCAGTAACATTTTTCCAAAGTGGCATGCTAAAAATATTATGCCCTAACGTCCTAATTGCCGACAAACTAAGTCCATTAATACCCGCTGGTGCAGCAGAAGATAAAAGTATCAAGCGATTACACGGAACTTGAACAGCAACAAGTTGCACCAACAATCCCCCCATTGAATGCCCAATTAAAATTGGTGGCCTACTCTGCTGCTTAACTTTCTCAACTATATATTCTACGTAATCTTGTAAACGCGTTCGCGCCAGCTTATTTTTAATGTCATTGGTGAATGTTTCTTTAGGGTAATGATACGGTAAACAGAGGGCATCAGTTTCATAACCTTGATCAGTAAAGACCTGCTGCACTTCTTTAAGAGTATCTTGGTTACTCCACATACCATGAACAAGAATGACCGTTGGTTTATCGTTATAAGTAGGTTCCATTTTTATCCTTATTATATTTTTACGGCACTACCAGTAACACAATACACTCTGCTAGTAGCACCTAATTAACGACTGTTTTACTCATTAAACACTCATTGAATTTGTTTCTCAATTTAGTTAGATCATTTAATACAGACCCATAATGAAAATAAGCTCTTATTTCAAGTATTCGCATAATACCTAAGTAAATATGCGGCGATCTAGGCTAAGGCTCAAGTTCATAAGGTTGGTTGATAAATGAAAAGGTTCTGATGGGGATATAAATAGATTACTGATGCAGGCTGAAGCGTAATAAGAATCAACCCCATAAAAAAGCTACTCACCAATATCCTCATTCCAAAGCTCTGGGTTTTTAGCAATGAAATTATTCATAAGTTGTTTGCATTCTTCGTTATCATCAATGGTCACCTGCACACCACGAGATTTTAAATAGGCTTCTGGGCCGGTAAAGGTTTGGTTCTCACCTACTACCACGTTTTTAATGCCATAAAGTAAAATGGCGCCGCTGCACATATCACAAGGTGATAATGTTGAATACAAAGTGGCTTTTTTATAGTCGGCTGCCTTGATGCGCCCCGCATTTTCCAAGCAATCCATTTCGGCGTGCAAGACAGAGCTGTCTTTTTGAACACGCTGATTGTGACCTCGGCCCACTATTTGATCATTGATCACCAATACCGAACCAATTGGAATACCGCCTTTATCCAACCCAGATTTTGCTTCATCAATCGCAGCTTGCAGAAATTTATCCATGACAACCCTCTTTCTCTTATATGACATTTGATCAGCATAACTAAACCAATATGGCCTAAACAAAACGTAAACAATTGATTAAGAATAGCAGTAGAAATTAAAGACAGTTAGAGCCGATTATGGACAGTATAGAAAAGTAATTAAGGTGTAAAAAGGAAATGGTCGGAGCGACAAGATTCGAACTTGCGACCCCTTGCCCCCCAGGCAAGTGCGCTACCAGGCTGCGCTACGCTCCGACTGTTTATTAAACGACCAAGGGTTCGTCCAATGCAGGCAAAAACTATATATGAAGTGGGGGTTTATTAAAAGTGATTCTAGACGAGTTGCCAATAAACATTTAATCCGGTTAATAAACAGACAGTCCCGCTATTGAATTAATGGGACTGGGTTCAATGAAAGCGGCTGAGCATTATTAGTCATGTTATTTATTTACTTTCAAAGCGTCTTGAATCGTAATTTTTAAATACGTTACTGGCTGGATAAACCTGCCCGCTCATGGCGATGTAACTACCCGGTTGCGCCACACTGAACGCGCCAACCGCAGTACCTATATTAAAAACAGCATCCGTATTGGAAAACGCAGCGGGTTGCATAGCACCCGTAAAAATAATCACTTTATTGACTTGCTTACCAATATAGTTAGCACTGTCTACCATGGTGTCGGTACCGTGGGTGATTAATACGTAATTGGCATCACTGGACTCGATGGTGGCTTTTAATTTTTCGCGGTCTTGATCAGTCAATTCTAGACTGTCTTTACGGCAAATTTCGTGTATTTCAAATTCAAAGTTTACGTTCATGGCTGTCAGAATGTTTTTAGCAACCGGCTCACCCACTTGAAATTCACTCAGTGCATCAAAATACACCTTGTCTAGGGTGCCGCCTGTGGTTAATACCAATAACTTATCCATAACTCTCTCTTAACAGCATCCATAAAAAAGCCGTGAGCACAGTATATCTAGGGTCACGGCTTTTACCAAACTTAGCAAGCAAACAAAAATCGAAAGTCATTCGCTTTTCAACAGATCTTTATTGTTTATTAATCAACAAATAAATCTGTATAAAGTTTTTTGCACTCTGGATCGTGCTGATACTCGATAAAATCGGTCACACCCTTCTCTTTCAATAGTGTTTCGTCTATTAGCAGCTGACCCGTTAGCTCCTTACTGTCACTGGTTAAAATTTCGTAAGCAGCATCAGCCATAATCGCCGGTGTTCTGGATACAGGTAAAATAGCCGCGCCTGCTTCAAATTCAACCGCAGACGTTGCAATGGTGGTTTGCGGCCACAAAGAGTTAACCGCTACACCTACGCGACGGAACTCTTCAGCCAGACCTAAGGTTAACATAGACATACCGTACTTACTGATGGTGTACGGAATGTAGGGTTTCAACCATTTTGTATCCATATTCAATGGCGGGGATAAATTAATGATGTGGCCGTTTTCTGATTTTTCTAAATACGGTAACGCTAGCTGTGAACACAACAATACTGCACGGGTATTGATTTGATGCATTAAATCAAAACGTTTAATCGGTGTTTTAGCAGCAGGTGTTAAACGAATAGCACCTGCGTTATTGATGACGGCATCGATTCCCCCAAAGGTTTCAGCAGCCAGCTTCATAGCGGCTTCTACGTTTACTTCATCACGAACATCTACTTTTATAGCCAGTGCTTTACCGCCAGCGGCAATCACTTCTTCGGCTACCGAGTGAATGGTGCCCGGTAATTTTGCATGGGGTGTATCTGACTTAGCTGCAATAACAATATTGGCGCCGTCTTTTGCACACCTTAATGCGATCTCCCGCCCAATGCCGCGACTGGCACCTGTAATGAAAATGGTTTTTCCGTTTAAATTTGCCATGTATCTAACACCTGCCCATGAGAATGTTTATAAAGCTTTTTATTATATTTAGTCACAAGCGCACTATATGATGCAGGCAATGTGTCTGAATAGAGCAAATGAGTACCCTTTTATAACAGCAAACTGACCTATCAAAACAAATAATAAAAGCTAATAAATTGATAAGTTTTACCTATTTATTGATGCACTTTATTAAACTGATTACTGAAACAATCAAACTCAATATTCTCATCAATACACTATTGCCAAGATCAGTCCTTTGAACCACACTAGACTGATTAGTCGGTTAGTCGGTTGGAAATTTTCGGACATGGTTAACGACATCCACTTTCAGAACCTGTGCGTATACCCTGCATTAAGCCGATATAAGCCAATTGAATCCATGATCTACTTAGACATATAAGAGGACTGTATGAGCAAGCGCGACACCATATTAGAAGCAGCCCTTGAACTGTTCATTAAGCAGGGTTTTGAGAAAACCCCTACGTCGGCGATTTCTAAAGCAGCTGGCGTAGCCACAGGCACTTTATTCCATCACTTTAAAACCAAAGAAGAATTAATCAGCGCATTGTATTTAGACATCAAGCTGAACCTACAAGAATTATTAATAACCGCGATTAACGATGAAACACTGGCCAACCCCCAAAATATGAACAAACGATTTATTGAAAATACGTTTCATAAGGTGTGGCTTTCAATGATCAGCTGGGCATTGGCCAATCCATGTAAATTTAAATTTCTCATTCAATTCAGTGATTCCGCACACATCAACACAGAGACCCGCGAACGGGTTGAATATGCATTTTCAGAATGGACCACTCTATTTGAGAAAGGCCAAACCCTAGGCATTTACAGTTCTATGCCCTCAGACCTATTGGTTAGCATTGCCACGAACCATATGTTTACCAGTTGCGAATATTTAATCAATAATCCTCAACTGTGGAAGAGTGAATCATTTCAACAAGCGTTATTTCATTCATGCCTATCACAGCTAACGCCAAACACACCCAATAACCAAAACCCAATATCGACTAATAAACAGGAGGCGAAATAATGAAGATTTTGGCCAGCACAAAACTTAGCTTAACCATTATTTCAGCTTTGATAGTCGCAACTGGTTTCATCGTATCAGGATGCTCAAACACTCCCTTTATGAATGAATCTGATACCAATAAAATTAAAACATCTAAACAATATAATGATGGTCAATTTAACAATACATCTAAAACAGCAGATCAAGACTTAAGTAAAATGTGGGCTGCGGGCAAAGATTTTTTATTCAACAAACATGAACGTGCAGTGCCTACCCTACCACTTCCTATCAAACCAATAGAAGCGGCCACATTTGATCTATCCGATAAACAAGCCATGCGCTTCACCCGTTTAGGGCATTCATCTTTGATGATTCAAATAGACGGTAAAATCATTTTAACCGATCCAGTATTTAGCGAACGTACATCACCGGTACAATGGGCTGGCCCTAAACGCTTTCACCCTGTACCACTGAATACTGAAGATCTACCTGAAATTGAAGCCGTTATTATTTCTCATAACCACTACGATCACCTTGATCATGGCAGCATTGAAACCCTTAAAGAGAAAGTGAAGCACTTTGTGGTACCGCTGGGCATTGGCCAAGCACTATTAGATTGGGGTGTAGCAAAAGAAAAAATAACTGAATTAGACTGGTGGGATTCCATTAATATTAATGGCATTGAATTGGTGGCCACCCCTGCACAACATTTTTCAGGGCGTGGTTTGTTTGATCGCAATAAAACCCTATGGGCATCTTGGGTCATTCGTAATAAAGACCATTCGTTATTTTTTAGTGGTGATACGGGTTACTTTGAAGGCTTTAAAGACATTGGTGAAAAGTATGGACCGTTTGATTATGCCTTTATGGAATGCGGGGCATACAACGAACTTTGGCGTGATATTCACATGATGCCAGAAGACACCATGCAAGCGTTTAAAGATGTTAAAGGTAAAGTACTGATACCCGTACACAATGGCACTTTTGACCTATCCACTCATGCTTGGTTTGACCCATTCTTGCAAATAGAAAAGCTAGCTCAAGAACATAACGTTCAGCTTATGACCCCTGTAATGGGCGAAGTCATCGACAAACAACAAACGTTTGTTAATTACGCTTGGTGGGAACCCTACCTATCAGAAGAAGCAAAAATCACGTTAAAAGAAATGCAACAAAAAGAACTGGCTCAAACATCTAAAGTGGCTGAACACGTTTTAAACTAGATTTACCTAAAAAAATATTTATCAAGTTATCGCTTTAGTGATAACTTGATAAACACTATAAAAATAATATTTAAACTCAAGCAAGCACCCCTCCCTAAAAAGAGAACGCTTAGGAGTCACACATGATTAGTTTTGAATTAAACGGCCAAACCGTTCAGGTAGACGCAGCACCTGACACCCCACTTTTATGGACCATTCGAGACCATTTAAAACTAAAGGGTTCTAAGTTTGGTTGCGGCATGGGTTTATGTGGCGCCTGCAGCATGCTGGTTGACGGCGAATCTACCCGAACCTGTATTTTACCGCTAGCGTCTGTCCAGGGTCGAAAAGTGACAACCATCGAAGGCATTGGTAACCCAGAAATGATGTCTACCCTGCAATCAGCATGGGTTGAAGCCAGCGTACCACAATGTGGTTATTGCCAAAGTGGCCAGTTAATTAGCGCCACGGCTTTATTAAGTAAAAACAGCAATCCAAGCGACGAAGAAATTGACAACGCCATGAGCGGAAACATTTGTCGTTGTGGAACATACCCCAATATCAAAAAAGCCATCAAGCAAGCTGCAAAAGATCTTAAAAAAGGCAATGGCCGGTTGCAGGCCGTTTCGCATTTTGACCCTAGTACTTTGAAGCAGGAAGCTTAATCATGACTATATCGACTCCTGAATCAAAACTGGCTGAATCAGAAACAGCAAATAACATCAGTTCATCACGTCGTCATTTTCTTAAAAACGTATCCTTGGCCGGTGGTGGCCTAATTGTTGGTTTACCATTAACCGCCTGTGCAAGTGCACAGCTACCTAATGAAAGTCAGTCGGCTTTGCAACCAAATGCCTTACTGCAAATCACCAGTGACAACCAAATTAATTTTTACCTGCCCCGCTCTGAAATGGGCCAAGGTACCTACACAGGTTTAACCACCATAGTGGCAGAAGAATTAGACGTGAGCCCAAACAGCATTAACGTTATCAATGCCACTGCCCATGATGATTATAAAAATGTCGAATACGGTATACAGGTAACCGGTGGCAGTAACAGTGTTCGCACCCACTTTTTACCTTTGCGCCATCTAGCGGCTAATACACGCTTAGTGATACGCCAAGCCGCCGCACAACAACTTAAAATTAACCTAGCGGATATTCAAACGGATAACGGCAAAATTGTTGTTAATGGTAAGGCATTACCTTATGGCGAGTTTTCAGATTTTGCCAACAAACTGGATTTCCCTGAAGACTCGCCATTAAAAGAAAGAAGCCAATTCAAATACATGGGTAAAAAAGCCCCTAGACTGGATGGCCTTGCTAAAAGTTAAGGCACCGCACAATTTGGTATCTCTGTAGAATGTGAAGGCCTGCACCGCGCAGCATTAAACCGCTGCCCTGTTTTTGGTGGCACGGTTAAATCATTTGACGCTACCGCAGCCA
>JAWUVN010000097.1:0-25885 GCA_034112345.1 Bermanella sp.
ATCTTACGAAGTAAACGACTTACCACGTGCATTACAAAACCTAGTCATGACCAACATACGTGCAGTACTGGGTTCTATGGAGCTGGATGCCATGTTAAGTAACCGCGATACAATTAATGCTGCGTTACTAGGTAAGGTAGATGAGGCGACGGACCCGTGGGGCTTAAAAGTAACGCGTATTGAGATTCGTGATATCTCTCCTCCAAGAGATTTAGTGGATTCAATGGCTAATCAAATGAAAGCTGAACGTGATAAGCGTGCGTCGATCCTGAGAGCCGAAGGTGAAAAGCAAGCTGCTATTGAAGTTGCGCTTGGTGAAAAACAAGCTGCGATCCTAAAAGCAGAAGGCGCCCGTGAAGCGGCCTTTAAAGAAGCGGAAGCCCGTGAACGCTTAGCCCAAGCAGAAGCCAGTGCAACAGAAGTTGTATCCAAAGCCATCAGCGAAGGTAATGGACAGGCTATTAATTACTTCATTGCTCAAAAATATGTTGAGGCACTTACTACCATTGGCGCATCAGAAAACAGTAAAGTTGTCATGATGCCATTAGAAGCCAGTAACATTATTGGTTCTGTAGCAGGTATCGGTGAATTATTTAAAGAAATGAAAAAAGACGCATAAGCAACAATAATTGAGAGGGCAGTTTATGTGGGAACCGTTGGATCAACTTACTCATTGGCACTGGATTATTTTAGGATTGGTGCTGTTAATCGCTGAAGCATTCGGTGCTGCGGGATTTGTTTTGGGTGCAGCTATTGGAAGCATACTTACTGGCTGTATTATTTGGTTGGTTGGCGACATTCCATGGGAAGCTCAGGTTTTACTTGGAGCGGTTCTAGCTGCTGTTTGCTCTGTACTTTACTGGCGGTTTTTTCAAGCCAGTTTACAGGCATCCGATCGCCCAGAACTCAATCATCGTACAACGCAGTTTATTGGAAGAAAGTTAACGCTAAAAACAGATGTCGACTTTGAAGGTCGCATTCAAATAGGGGATACTTTCTGGAAAGTAAAATCAAATACGGCACTTAAAACTGGCGATACCATTGAAGTAATATCGGTAGATGAAACCACTCTATCTATCGAAAAGATTTAACGTCTTACTGACATACAAGCAATAAATCGCCTAGCCCAAATCTCAAAAATTGGGCTAGGTTTTCGATAATTCGATCTTTAATTACCTCTAAAACCCATACCTATTGCTTAATCTATTCAGCGTTAAGCCTGATTATAAGTTCATTTTATACCGCCTACTTTATCCCCTGCATATACTGCCAAGCTCATCCATATTTAACATTGATCTCATTATGATAAATCCCATCATACATAGCTTATTACTTATAGCAGTTGTAATTAGTCCCGTATCTATCGCAGATTTATACAAGTGTATTGATACAAATGGACAAATCACCTTTACCGATCAAGCCTGCATACAATCTGGAGATACCTTCAAGCCCAAACCTATCATGACAAACTATAAGTCCATCAGCTTCACACAGAAAAGAGTTTCGACTAAAAAGACAGGTTCAAATAAAAATATAAAAATGAAATCTGCTTGCCCATTTTTTACTTCTACCGAGTTACGCAATCTAAGGGTGAAGCAAGAATATAAGAAAGGAATGGCATCAACAGAAATTAAAAAACGCTATGGTAAACCCAATCAAATAACATCATCAGGAAATAATAAGGAAAAATGGGAGTATAAAGATAAACGATTCAATAGAGCGTTTTCATTTAGTAACGGGTGTTTAACTAGCTGGAAAAAGAAGGCTGTTGGTAAAAAAAGTAAAATCTATACCGATTAACATCCTCGGTATAGATCATCATTTAATCCAACTAAAGAAAATTGCTAATTAGCCTCTTAAGCGCCTTACTCGAATAGAACGGCCTTTCATTTTACCTTCACTTATTTTCTTTAGCGCGGTCTTAGCTGCATCATGATGAACGGCTACATAAGCCCAATTATCATACATGTTAATTTTTCCAACTTCGGATCCGGATATGCCATTGTCACCCGTTAATGCACCTAAGATATCACCTGGACGAATTTTTTGCTTCTTACCACCGTCCAATTGCAGTGTCACCATGTTGGCATAATAAACAGGTTCGTCCAGCGTACTCATACTTGGCAATGCATCTGCTTGAATTTTGATATTTAAGTACTCTTCTAGAATACCTACGTTATACATTTCTTTTTCAATAAACAATGTGAACGCTAATCCATGGCTGCCTGCTCGGCCTGTACGTCCAATTCTGTGCACGTGTATTTCTGGGTCACGAGCCATTTGATAGTTGATTACTGCGTCTAAATTGTCGATATCCAGTCCGCGAGACGCCACGTCTGTAGCTACCAAAACAGATGCACTCTTGTTAGAAAAACGCACCAGCGTTTGATCTCGGTCGCGCTGCTCTAGATCGCCATGTAAAGCCACTACACTAAAGCCATCTGCATGAAGCTCGTTACAAACTTCTTGACACTCACGCTTGGTTGCACAAAATACAACGGCACTTTCTGGGCGATGCTTAAGCAATAACAAACGAACCGCTAATAAACGCTCACTATTATCCCTTACTTTAAAGAACTGCTGCTTAATACTGCTATCGTCATGTTTCGATTCCACCTCAACGCGTACAGGTGATTTCATAATACGTTGAGAAATGGCTTCTATTTTTTCTGGAAAGGTAGCGCTAAATAATAGCGTCTGACGACTTGATGGTATATCAGCAATAATGTTGTCTAGTGATTCTTGGAAGCCCATTTCTAACATTCTGTCAGCTTCATCCAATACCAAAGTGCTCACACGATCTAATTCTAGCGTGCCTTTACGCACATGCTCTTCAATACGACCAGGCGTTCCCACGATGATATGAGCACCGTGCTCAAGCGATCCAATCTGAGGACCAAACGGCATGCCGCCACATAACGTCAGCACTTTAATATTGTGTATGGTGCGGGCAAGCTTACGAATTTCTTTGGCTACCTGATCGGCCAGCTCACGAGTTGGACACAGCACAATTGATTGAACGTAGTAACGCTTCACATCCAGTGCTTGTAATAAACCCAGTCCAAAGGCCGCTGTTTTGCCCGACCCTGTTTTCCCCTGTGCAATCACATCTTTACCATTCAGTATCTCTGGTAAGCTTTGTGATTGTATCTCGGTCATTGAGGCATACCCTAACGAATCTAAATTCGTTAGCAGGTCAGCATGTAATGGTAATGTTGAAAATTTAATAGTGCTCAAGACGAATGCCTATGGAATAGAGTGTTACGGGCCGATATATATGCGCGCATCATATCAGATTTGACGATCAACTAGGTACGTTCATTTAGGTTCACTGCCTTTACCTAGTTAGGTTAACAGCAAGGCCTTTAAATCGGGCAGATTAACCGGCTTACTTAAGTAAGCATCCATACCGGCTTCAGGCATTTTTCTTTATCTCTAGCCATGGCATTTACCGTGACAGCAATAATATAAAGCGCTTCATCCATAGGCTCCAGATAAAGGATTAATGTAAGTGTAGGCTATTCTAGAGGGATGGATTCGTTAATTTGGGTAACTAATTTGAACACTCTGATCATTACTTATTGCCACCTGCTATGAGAACCTAACGCAAACAATAACTCGGATTAAGCCCATGCCTGATACCTACCTACATATGACAGGCCCTGGTGAAGCCGTCCATTTTTATCATGCCAATGGATTCCCTGCGGGCGTCTACAAACCCTTTTTACATACCCTGCAAAAACAATTCGATGTATATGCCCTACATAGTCGTGCTACTCAGATCAACGCACCCAGCCCCAATCATAAAGACTGGAACATATACGCAGACGACTTAATCAACTTTCTAGAAAAACAAGGCAAGCCCATTATTGCCATTGGTCATAGCATGGGGGCAAGCAGCACTGTGCTGGCCGCCATAAAACGACCTGACCTATTCAAGGCACTGGTTTTAATTGAGCCAGCCATGGTGACCTTTCCTACTTCTCTACTGCTCAAGCTAGCACCTAAAAAATTAATCAGGGATTCCAAGCTTGTAAAAGGCACCGCAAACAAACCTGACACCTGGGCATCAAGAAATGACTATGAAAATTACATAAGGAAATTCAAAGGCTACCGTCAGTTTTCGAAGGCGACCTTTGATGCTTTTATTGATCACGGCATCCAACAAGTAGAGGACCAGTACAGACTGGTTTTTCATAAAGAATGGGAAGCACACAACTATACTAGCCCGCCATATTTAATGAATAACCTTAAAAAACTGGACCAACTTAATATTCCTACTATTGCAATAAGAGGGAAACCCAATCTATTTTTTCCTGATAAGTTATGGACGACGTGGCAATCTAAACAACCCAATGCAATTTTTTTAGAAGATACACGTTACTCTCATTTATTCCCACTTGAAGGGCCAGAAGCTTGTATGAAGCTCATTACAGAAGGATTAACAACGCTGGGACTGGTGACGAGCTAATATAAAATAATCCTTCAAACAATAAAAAGGTGAGCCATGCTCACCTTTTTATTTTTCATTAATTAATCACACTAAAGTCATCTGATGCCTAGGTAACAAATCTACATATCTTCAATTACATCTTTAACCTTATCTTTCATTTCTTCTGCTTTGTCACCTATAAATGCTTTGCCTTGATCAATGAGCCCTGCATCGTCAGCGCTTTCATGAGCTTCTTCGATAATATCCGGGTCAGCTAAAGGATTGTCATATAATGCATTGCCTTTACCAATATTAATGCCAAACCATAAACCAATAGAAAAGCTCAGCAATATTGCAATTAATAATATCTTCATTTTTTATTCCATATAATTTTTATTTTTTATTCGCTTATTATCCAGTTACTATCTTTCGATTAATCTAAGGCAGCACGACCGGAACCGAATCTCCCAGTATTATTTCATCATCCGTAATATGGCTTCGGTATGCCATTATTTCAACGCCTTTTTGCTTCGCTTCACGCAATAATTGCCCATATAAGGTATCGATATGATCTGCAGGCCTAACCTCTTTAATGCCGGTATGATTAACGCAAAAGAAAATCACGCCTCTGTGCCCCTCTTCTACCATAAGCATTAATTCACGCAGATGCTTACTAGCACGATCACTGACACTATCAGGAAAAAAACCAATGCCCTCACTAGCATCGCCTTCGGCATCTACCTTTCCGTTGATTGTATTTTCTAGCAGCGTGGTATTTTTTACTTCTACATAAATATTTTTGTCTCCACCACTTAACAAAATATCGATGCGGCTTTTTTCATTGCCGTAACGTACTTCCATTTTAAGCTCGTTATAGTCTTGAAGCTCTAACACTGTTTTATTTTGAATGGCTTCGGCTACCAAGTAATTAGGCTTAGAGGTATTGATGCAAGCCACGTGACCCGAAGGGGTTTCTACTAGCTCTAAACTATGGGGGTACTTTCTTTTTTCGTTTTTACTGTCCCAATACCAAGCGTCACCACCTTCAACAAAGCAATTTTTCATAGACCCTGTATTAGCACAGTGTACAGTCAATTCTTGACCATCGCCGAGATCTAAATCCACCATAAAGCGCTTATAGCGCTTTATCCATTTTGCTTTTTGTAACGGAAATTCAAACTTCATATTATTATTTCTTACGTCAAAGATGCATTTAAAAAACGTTGAATGCGCGCCACAGCATCTTTTAACACGGGTATATCAGCAGTGTAAGCAAATCGAACAAAATGATGACCATGCTGGTCGCCAAAATCAATTCCCGGTGTGATAGCAACACCTGTTTCTTGTAAAAGTGATTCACAAAATAGCATACTGTCGCTGGAATACCTGTGATTCAACGCACTGATGTCTGCATAAATATAGAATGCACCTTGTGGCTTGGCTGGAATCACGAAGCCAAGCTTTTCTAATTCCGGCAGTAAATACGCTAGGCGCAATGAAAACTGTTCACGACGTGCTTCTAGCTCCTTAATACAATCGGTTTCAAATACAGCTAGCGCAGCATACTGTGCAGGAGTTGAAGGCGCCAAAAACAAGTTTTGAGCCAGTTTATCTAAATCACTGACTGCCCATTTAGGCGCCACCAACCATCCCAGCCGCCAGCCTGTCATCGAAAAATATTTCGAGAAGCTATTAATCACGAATACATTTTCACCAAGATTCACCGCCGTTTCAGCTTCGCAGCCATAGGTGAGGCCATGATAAATTTCATCCACAATCAGGTAGCCGCTGCGTTTATCCACTACTTGATGTAAATCTCGTAATTGCTGCATACTCATCACCGCCCCAGTGGGGTTAGCTGGACTGGCTACAAGCGCACCAATGGTTGAGTCTTGCCAATAACTACTGGCCCGTTCAGCGGTCAAATGAAACCCTTCTTCGGCCAAGGTGGGTACTAGGCTGCCACGGCCATTTATATTGGCTAAAAAATGTCGATTACATGGGTAGCCCGGATCCGATAATAATAAGTTTTCACCAGGATCCACCAACAAGGATGCAATTAACTGTAAGGCACCCGAAGCCCCAGGAGTGATTATTATTTGCTCAGAAGCAACCACTTGACCATACCGATCTGCATAAAACTGGCTAACGGCTCGCTTTAATTCTGGCAAACCAGTTGCCGCTGTGTAATGGGTCTTACCTTGTTGTAGAGCCTTAATTCCTGCGTCAATAACCGCCTCTGGACTAGAAAAGTCAGGTTCTCCTACTTCCAAATGGATAATGTCTCGACCTTCGGCCTGCATTTGTTTAGCCTTAGCTAATAAGTCCATCACATGAAAAGGGGCTATATTTTTTAGTCTTTTGGCCAATTTCATAGTGGCTTCCGGTAATTTTTAGTTTATTGTTTGTATTTTAAGGCAAACATGTCCATTTTTTGATATTAATTGTGGATTAGGCAAAAATTATCTGTTAGTTTTTCGCCGAATTTTAAAATAGCCCACGAAGAAAGGGGCTAATAATGGAAACAAGCTGATTTCGATCAGCAAACGTGAGGCAGGAATTAATGCCAACTGATGCTCAAAACGCTTTTGCTCTATCTAACTTTACACCTTATAAAGAGAAGAAAAGCGAAGAATATATGGGTGATCCAATGAAGGATCACTTTAAGTCTATTCTTAACAACTGGAAACAGGAGTTAATGGAAGAGGCTGACCGAACCAAGGTTCACATGCAAACGGATGCTGAAAACTATGCTGATCCGAATGACCGTGCTAGCCAAGAAGAAGAGTTCAGCCTAGAGCTTAGAACTCGTGACCGCGAACGTAAATTAATCAAGAAAATCGAGAAGACTCTAGAGTTTATCGAAAGTGATGATTATGGCTACTGTGAAACATGCGGCATTGAAATTGGTGTGCGTCGTTTAGAAGCACGTCCAACTGCTGACCTTTGCATTGACTGTAAAACTCTTTCAGAAATTAAAGAGAAGCAAATAAAGGGCTAAATCACCCCTTTATTATCTTAAGGCCCTTCGGGGCCTTTTTCGACTCTATAGCTTTGATGTTATTGCTGCATGCTCGCCATTAAAAAGCCTTAATTATTTATGCCCTATATTGGTCGCTTTGCCCCTACTCCAACAGGCCCTTTGCACTTTGGGTCACTGGTTGCTGCGCTTGCCAGCTACCTAGATTCGAAAGCCAATAATGGACAATGGTTATTACGCATTGAAGATCTAGACCCTCCAAGAGAAAACCCTGAAGCCAGCGAACTTATCCCCAAGCAACTTAAAGCTCATGGTCTCCTATGGGATGGTGACATTCAGTTTCAAAGTCATCACCACCAACGATACGAAGACGTATTAAGCACCCTTAAAGATAAAGGCTTGCTGTTCCCATGTAATTGCTCGCGTAAAGACCTAGCCAGCCATCAGGGATTGCATCACGGCGTATGTAAGAGTACCCATCTTGAACCTCATGCTCTTCGGTTTTTAGTTGAAAATAAAACCATTCATTTTAACGATACTGTGTACGGTAAATACCAGCAGTCTTTAACTGAAGTGGGTGATCAGATATTAAAACGCAAAGACCATCTATACAGCTACCAACTTGCTGTACTGGTCGATGACTTCCATGCAAGGGTGACGCATGTAGTAAGGGGCGTAGACTTATTAGATAACACACCGCGCCAAATACATTTATTACAGCAATTAGGTTGGCCTGTGCCCCTATACCTGCACATTCCTCTTATCACCAATGAATCAGGACAAAAGCTAAGCAAGCAAAATCAAGCCAAGGCTTTAAACCTAAATAACCCTGTGGGCAATTTAATTTTGGCCTTATCATTCTTAAATCAAGCTCTTCCACCCAAGCCAGATCAGGCCTCTGCAAAGCAGGTTTTATCATGGGCAATTCAACACTGGCAGCCCCTGCTAATCACCCCAAGTACAAACGGAGTACTCGCTTAAACTTTTCATAGCCCACCCTTAATTTTATAAAAGTGGGCAAATCTGGCCACCTAATCTCAAGCGTCTAACTTTACCTTGCCTGAAGTTGTTACCCCCAGTAACATCATGGCCAATTTCAACCTAGATCAAAACCAAACAGGAGACATATGTATTTTCACCGCCTTATCCTACTGTTTGTTTTCGCTGCATTTTTATTCTCTCCCGTCATCATCGATTGGTGGCTTGCTAGATCTGGCAGCTGGTATCGTCCCTTTGCATTATGGCTAATATTGATTGGTGTATCTGTTTGGTTGCAGCGCTGGCAAGAAGGAGATGAAAAATGACTTTTAGTTTAGGCGCCCTAGTCAGTATCATTCTGATCTATCTGTTCACCTTATTCTTTGCAGCTTATGCTGTTGAACGAAGCTGGATTCCCCAGCGCTGGGTTAGACACCCCATTGTTTATGTACTCTCTTTAGGGGTTTATGCCAGCGCATGGGCATTTTATGGCAGTGTTGGGCTGGCGCAGCAATATGGTTACGGATATCTAACCTATTACATAGGTATCAGTGGTGCGTTTGTTTTAGCCCCTATACTGCTCAAGCCTATTTTGCGCATCACCAAAAGCTATCAACTGACCTCCCTAGCCGATTTATTTGCCTTTCGCTTTCGCTCCCGTGCGGCAGGTACCTTTACCACACTGGTCATGCTGGCCGCGATACTGCCACTGATTACCTTACAAATCACAGCCATTACCGACACCTTTCGTCTGCTAAATAACGAGCTGGGCCGCATTGATATTGCCCTTGGTTATTGTGGTGTCATGACCTTGTTTGCCATCTTGTTTGGCGCACGCCATGTTAGCCCCCGTGAAAAACACGAAAGCCTTGTATTTGCCATTGCCTTTGAATCTCTTGTGAAGCTGGTTGCTATCTGCATTATCGGTTGTGTTGCCATGTTCAGTATTTTTGATGGGCCTGACGCAATGGATGTATGGCTTCAAGCTAATCACCTTAAACTCACTAGCATGCAAGAGCCCATTCAAGAAGGCCCATGGCGCACACTCTTGTTAGTCTTTTTTGCAGCTGCCATCGTTATGCCTCATATGTTTCACATGGCATTTACCGAAAACTCATCCACCCGCGCACTGGGTATTGCAAGCTGGGGCTTGCCCTTATTTTTATTGATCATGGCCATAATGGTCCCACCAATATTATGGGCTGGTATTTATTTAGAAGCCGACACTCCGGCTGAATACTTTGCCATTGGTATCGGCCTAGAACTCGAAAACCCTTGGTTAACGGCAATTGCCTTTACAGGTGGTCTTGCTGCCGCATCAGGTATTGTGATTGTGACCACCTTAGCCATGGCTGCTATGTCACTTAACCACATAGTACTGCCAGCGTTTCAGCCGAATCCTAATAAAGACATGTATGCCTGGTTATTGTGGGTGCGTCGCTGGCTAATTGCCGCCATCTTCTTGGCCAGCTATGGGTTTTACCGCTTTTTTGCCCAAGATAGAGACCTAGCTGAATTAGGCATTATTGCCTTTGTGGCAACGCTTCAGTTTTTACCGGGAGTCTTAGGCGTACTTTACTGGCCAAATGCTAACCGACAAGGGTTTTTACTCGGCTTAACCATGGGTGTGCTTATTTGGTTCTGGGCTCTGCTTTTACCCATGATGGATTTTTCTGCCTTGGCTTGGGTAGCCCCATTCTTACCTACCACTGATCACGATAATTGGTATCTTGCAGCAACGGGATCAGTACTGCTCAACTTTGTTGTATTCGTTATTGTTTCGTTAATAAGCACCACACGGCCCATAGAAGAAAGCGCCGCTGAAGCTTGTAGTATTGATACGCTAAGCGCTCCTCAACGCAAAGTATTAGTGGCGAATAACGCCAACGAATTCATGCTTGGGCTTGCCGAGCCTCTAGGTGATAAAGCCGCCAAACGAGAAATTACTCAGGCGCTGAATGATCTAGGACTAAGTGCCAATGAAAACCGCCCTTACCAATTGCGCCGATTAAGAAGCCGTGTCGAGGTCAACCTATCGGGTTTAATGGGTCCGTCAGTGGCTCATAAAATTGTAAATCAATATATCCAGTACAAGCACACCGATGAACTGCAAGCCAGTAACGATATTCACTTCATTGAAAAAGGGCTCGAAGCTTATCACTCTCGTTTAACAGGATTAGCAGCCGAACTGGATAGCCTACGTCGCTTTCACCGACAAACATTAGAACGTCTACCCATGGGGGCTTGCAGCCTAGGCGCTGATGGCGAAATACTCATGTGGAATAGCGCACTGGCCCAGCAAACTCAGGTATCTGCCGAAAAAGTCGTAGGCAGCAAGGTCACCAATTTAAAGGAACCCTTAAAAAGCTTGCTTGTTGATTTCATCGCCGATGGCAATTCCCACCTTCATAAAAAAACCATTGAAGTGAATGGCCGACCAAGATGGATCAACCTTCACAAGGGAGCACTTGAAAACCCTGATAGCCGAGAATATGGCGGCGTGGTCATATTATTAGAAGACCAAACTGATACCCAATTATTAGAAGAAGAGCTCATTCACAGTGAACGATTGGCTTCTGTCGGGCGTTTAGCTGCTGGGGTCGCCCATGAAATTGGAAATCCAATCACTGGCATCGCATGTTTAGCCCAAGACATAAAATATGAAACCGACAATGAAACATTATTGGATATTGGCGAACAGATCTTAGAGCAAACACAGCGGGTCACACGTATCGTTCAGTCTTTAATGAATTTCTCACACACCGGCAATCATTTACAACACCAAGAGCAAGGGCCTGTGAGTATTTTTCAATGCGCACAAGACGCCATGGATTTATTGCAACTAAGTGGCAAAGAACGCTGCATCGAATATGTAAATGAATGCCCGCAAGATGCCATCGTTTTAGGTGATGAACAACGAATACAACAGGTGTTTGTTAACTTACTCAGTAACGCCAGAGATGCCAGCCCCGACAATACAACCATTACAGCTAAAGCGACTATTGGAGCTCACACAGTCGAAATTCGAGTAATCGATCAAGGCGAAGGAATTCCACAAAGTCAGATTGAACAAATATTTGAACCCTTCTTCACTACTAAAGAAGTGGGCAAAGGCACAGGCCTAGGCTTGTCATTAGTTTACAGCATCATTGAAGAACACTACGGCCACATCAGTATATTAAGCCCTGCCGACGAAGCATCTGGCAACGGCACCTGTGTGATTATTAATTTGCCCAGCTATCAGCAAGACGATGGCTTATTAACAGAGGATGTATAATGGCGCATATACTAATTGTTGAAGATGAAAAAGTTATTCGTAACGCATTACGCCGATTACTTGAACGTAATAACTACCAGGTAGACGAAGCACCCACACTAACCGAAGCAAAAGAAAAGGACCTAGACAGTTACGACCTTGTAATCAGTGACCTACGCCTACCCGGCGGTAACGGAACCGAGTTAATTACACAGGCGAAAGTTACACCGGTTTTAATCATGACAAGCTTTGCCAGTTTGCGCAGCGCTGTAGATGCTATGAAACTGGGTGCAGTGGATTACATTGCCAAACCATTTGATCACGATGAAATGCTAATCGCAGTTCAGCGTATTTTAAAAGAGCGCAACCTTGAGCGTCAGAACACCGTTCTTAAAAAAGAAATTCAAAAGGTTCATCCCACCTCAAGTTTTATTGGCAGCTGCCCACCCATGTTAGACCTTTTCAAAAAAATTGGAAAAGTCAGCCCAACCGATGCAACAGTATTGATACTAGGTGAATCCGGAACGGGTAAAGAACTGGTCGCCAGAGCCATTCACGAACAAAGTCCTCGTGTTGATGCGCCAATGATCAGTGTGAACTGCGCAGCCATCCCTGAAACCCTGATTGAATCTGAATTATTTGGACACGAAAAAGGCGCCTTTACCGGAGCCACCTCTGTTCGCCAAGGCTTGGTAGAAGCCGCTGATGGCGGAACCTTATTTCTAGATGAAATTGGCGAGCTACCGCTTGAAGCACAAGCCCGTTTATTACGTGTATTACAAGAAAGTGAAATTCGCCGTGTAGGCAGTGTGCAAAGCAAAAAGGTAGATGTTCGCTTAGTGGCTGCGACCCACAGAAACCTAAAAGACTTAGCCCGTAAAGGCGAGTTTCGCGAAGATTTATATTACCGTCTCAATGTGGTGGAACTTAAATTACCGCCATTAAGAGACCGTGGTGATGATGTTATAGAACTGGCTCAAAAGCTTCTGCAACGGGCTTGCGATAAGCTTAACCGTCCATTACTGAAATTCTCTGACTCTTGCCTAAGCGCCATATCTCAATACAGCTGGCCAGGCAACGTTCGCGAGCTTGAGAATGCAGTAGAACGATCAGTCATCTTAAATGATGGCGAGGCCATTGAAGCAGAAGCTATGGCCATCGACCTACAACTAGACCGCAGTATATCCCCATCTATGATGGAATCGTTGCAACAACCTACCCAAAACGCCCAACCTGTAGCAGAAACCAGTCCATCAGAATTATCTCTTGATGATTACTTCCAACACTTTGTATTGGAAAATGAAGATAAAATGACTGAAACAGAACTGGCTCTTAAATTAGGCATTAGCCGTAAAAGCCTATGGGAACGTAGGCAGCGCCTTGGTATTCCTCGTAAAAAAGCCAAGTAAACGGCACACTCCTAAGTACCATATAAAAAGGTGAGCATGGCTCACCTTTTTTCTTTTTACCCTAACAACCTTTTAAGACATACCCGCTTCTAAACCGCTAAAGTAGCACTGAAACCAGTTAACACATCATTTCAGGCCCAACCAAACACGTGCCCCGTTACTTTACTGCCCACCTGCATCAACACATACGTCAAAATTAGTAACACTTTTCAGTCGGTTTTTCTAAAATCCAACTGGCTTTATTTATAACCTATTGTTTTATATAGAGTTTCATATTTTGGCACATACCGTGCACTAGTCAGGGTAAGACAGTGAATAGACATTAATAACAATAAAAAAGTCGTCACTTGGTATATAAGCGGTAACAATAAGAATAAAAATCGCCGCCTTATTACCTTGCCATATATAAAAATAATAATAGGCATCTAAAACTGATTGCTTTAGGTTCGTAACGCTAAAATTCGCGAATTTAAAGCAATTAGTTTCATTATTTCCACATCCCCTCTAATTCCAGCAACTTAATCCAATCTATATGTCACATTTTTGTCTGTTTTTCGCTCAAAAAATATAAAAAAAATAATAGGTTCATTTTATTAGTTCACACACGCTCTCGTGTAAAGTCAGAAATTGCCAATATTGTTACTTATGTTACCTGTTACCCCACATGTGGGTAACGATAGGCGAATAAAGGTAACAAACCCATGACACAACAGGGGGGAATTAGTTCACACTTATTGTAAGCTGTTGTTTTTAAAGGGTTTTTTAAAGTTGGCACGGCAACTGCTTTATACTAGTTACATGCAGCACTGACATTAATAAAAATAACAAAGTCAGGTTGCACGGAGACAGTAAGAGACACACAAATAAAAATAAAAAAGTGCTCTTACATCTCTGTAGCCATAATAATTAAAATAACAGGCTAACCAGAATTCGTGTTTTGAGTGTGTAGTGACCCATTATAAAAATAACAATAAGGGCGTACCAGACACTCAAAACGCAATTCGAACCTAAATAATAAAAATAAGAAAACACTCGAATCAAGCTTGGGTAGCCAATAATAAAA
The DNA here is from genome assembly GCA_034112345.1 of Bermanella sp. Taxonomy (GTDB): domain Bacteria; phylum Pseudomonadota; class Gammaproteobacteria; order Pseudomonadales; family Oceanobacteraceae; genus Bermanella. The sequence continues at coordinate 14,119 of JAWUVN010000097.1, forward strand.
ATAAATAAGCTACCCTTGACTATTTTCTTCCCAAACACCATTTAATACATCCAATCCTACAAACACTCCGTTTAAATTACGCCAACTTATCGCCCTCAAACTTGTCATTTCGTATAACTTCTGTACACTCGCCAGACTCTCAAACCTACGGTTAATGCAGCTTACACGCTACATATTTAATAAAGGCCCTGGTTATACTATTTAATTTTATCCATGTGAATCATGCTTAAACGTCTAATTTCTAAGCTTACAAAAACTCAATCAACAACATCAAATGTTGAAGTCATTCCGCGAAAAGCCCATGGCATTAGTCGCACTCAAATCAGCGAAAATGCACTCAAGGTACTTTATCGCCTGCAGAACTCCGGATTCGAAGCACACTTAGTGGGTGGCGGTGTCCGAGACCTATTACTGGGACAAGAGCCAAAAGATTTTGATATTGCCACTGACGCCAAACCTGAAGAAGTTCATAAGCTGTTTCGTAACTCTCGCCTAATAGGTCGTCGCTTTCGCTTAGTTCACGTGGTGTTTGGTCGCGACATGATTGAAGTGGCTACGTTCCGCAGCAGCCATGACAACGCTCAAGGTAAACAAGAATCGAAACAAAACGAATCGGGCATGCTATTGCGCGATAACGTTTATGGGACAATTGATGAAGATGCCATTCGCCGTGACTTCACAATTAACGCCCTTTATTACAATGTGAAGGATTTCTCTGTTCGCAGCTATGAAGGCGGCATTCAGGATATTCGAAACGCTTCAATCCGCATGATTGGTGACCCCGAAACGCGTTACCGTGAAGACCCTGTGCGCATGCTTCGCGCAGTACGTTTTGCAGGTAAATTGAGCTTTGATATCGAAAAGAAAACGGATGCTCCTATTCGTTCACTAGCTCCATTGCTTCAAGATATCCCAGCTGCACGCCTATTCGAAGAAGCGCTTAAATTGTTTATGGGTGGTTATGCTCATAGTACATTTGAATTGCTACAAACCCGTGATTTGTTCAAGCAGCTATTCCCGCAGACACAAGCGACCATAGACAACGACAGTTTTTATCGTGACATGGTGGTTCAAGCACTTAAAAACAGTGATTTACGCATCTCTCAGGGTAAGTCATTAACACCTGCATTCTTACTGTCTGTGTTCTTATGGCCTTGCATGCTAGAACGCACAAAACAGCTTCAAAATGAAATGCCTGCTGGCCCTGCCATGCAACAAGCAGCACAAGAAGTGATTTCTAAGCAGCAGCAAAGCACCTCTATTCCTAAACGCTTTGTTTTTCCAATGCGAGATATTTGGGATTTACAGCATCGCTTAGTTAAACGCTTACCTAAGAATCTTGATTCAATATATAGCCATGAGCGTTTCCGCGCTGCATATGACTTTATATTATTAAGAGAAGAAGTAGGCGAAGACCTTGACGGCACAGGCGTTTGGTGGACCGATTACCAGAAAGAAAATCCTCGCGAATACACTCGTCCAACAAGAAAGCGCTACAACAGTCGCGGCGGTAATAGTGGTGACAATCGATCAAATGATCGCAAACCAAGACGTCGCCCTGAGTCTTAATTCAACCTTGAATTAAGACTCAACGAGTAGTCACTATGAAACCTTGGATTAATGTATACATAGGCTTAGGAAGTAATCTCCATAAGCCTTTAGAACAGGCTCAGCAAGCAATTATTGAACTGAGCCAGCATCGCTTACTTAAAAACGTAACCGCCAGCCCTCTTTATTCTAGCAAGCCTGTTGGCCCCCAAGACCAGCCCGACTATATTAATGCGGCTATAAGCTGCTCAACCCAGCTCGGCCCTCACGACTTGCTAGACCTACTGCAAAGCATCGAACAAGACCATGGACGAGAGCGAAAACGTCACTGGGGTGAACGCACACTGGATTTAGATTTATTGTGTTACGGCTCTGCACACATTCGAACCCCTAGACTCACCGTTCCTCACCCATACATGTTAGAGCGCAGCTTTGTGCTCTACCCACTATACGATTTAGCACCATTGATGAAGCTTGCTAACGGAACCACTCTTAAGCAACATCTCAATCAAGTACCGTTTGATCTACAAGTGATCCCATCGGGATCAAAAATGGCAATTGACTTCCAAGTGTAAATCCGGACTATACGTCCTTAATAATATATGAAACGAGTGCTTTATGAGCAAAACAACCATAAACACCCTGCATCAATGCAAACAAGATAAAAAGAAATTTGCTGTTGTAACAGCTTACGATGCCACGTTTTCGCATCTCGCCAGCAGCGCAGATATCGACGTGATCTTGGTAGGCGATTCATTAGGCATGGTTCTACAAGGTAAAGACAGTACTGTACCTGTGACGTTAGAGCACATGTGTTACCACACAGATGCAGTGAAACAAGGTAATCAAGGGGCATTAATCATGTCTGACTTACCTTTTATGTCTTACGCAACACCCGAGCAGGCAATTGAAAGCTCAGCCTTGCTGATGCAAGCCGGTGCTGAAATGGTTAAATTAGAAGGTGGCGCTTGGTTAGTCGATACCGTTGAAATGTTAAGCGAGCGCGGCATTCCTGTATGCGCACACCTAGGCTTAACCCCTCAATACGTTCATAAGTTTGGTGGCTATAAAGTACAAGGCCGCAGTGAAGCAGCTGCACAGCAAATGATTGCCGACGCAAAAGCCATGGAAGCCGCTGGCGCCGACTTATTATTATTAGAGTGCGTGCCATCTGAACTTGCTAAAACCCTAACAGCAGCGGTGAATATTCCCGTTATTGGTATTGGTGCGGGTTCTGATACCGACGGGCAAGTATTAGTGTGTTACGACATGTTAGGCATGAACCCTGGTCATATTCCTAAATTTGTAAAAAACTACATGATCGAAGGCCGCACCATCGCACAAGCTTTTGAGACTTACGCAGTAGAAGTTAAAAACGGTACCTTTCCTGGTCCGGAGCACGGATTTAAAGCATGAAAGTAGTTGAAAGCGTTCGCGATTTACAAGATCAAATCAAACAAGCGCGCGCGCAAGGTAAAAAAGTAGGCTTTGTTCCCACTATGGGCAGCCTACATCAAGGCCACATGATGCTGGTTGATCAAGCGGTTAAAGACTGTGACTTTGTGGTTTGCAGTATTTTTATCAACCCTCTTCAATTCAACGACATTGATGATCTAGGGCGTTACCCAAAGTCATTTGATGCTGACAGAAAATTATTAATCGAAAGGCATTGCGACTTATTATTCTTTCCATCTTTTGATGAAATGTACCCTCACGGCCAAGATGCACAATCGACTGTAAGTGTGCCTGTTGTTAGTGAAGGCTTATGCGGTGATAGCCGCCCAGGGCATTTTGACGGCATGGCCACAGTGGTTATGAAACTTTTTCACATGGTGGCTCCTGACGTCACATTTTTTGGTGAAAAAGATTTTCAACAATTAGCCGTTATTCGAAAAATGATCGGTGATTTAAATCTACCGTTTGAAGCCATTGGCGTAGCCACTTGTCGAGAAGACAATGGATTGGCAATGAGCTCTCGCAACCATCTTTTAAGCCCAGAAGAAAAAGCCAAAGCCAGCAATATTTACCGCATACTGACTGATATTTCAGATGCTATTAAATCAGGTAAACGAAACTTTTTAGAATTATGTGAAAACGGAAATACTGAACTGGCTGGCCTAGGGTTTGAACCTGACTACCTTGAAGTACGTAACGCAGATACTCTGGCACCGGCATTAGAATCTGATAAAGACTTAGTTGTGTTAGTAGCGGCTATATTGGGTAAAGCACGCTTAATCGACAATCTTCGTATTAAACTTTCTTAACTGAAAAGCTTACCCTAATCCAACACTTACTGCGCTATTCACTACTTTAAAATATGAATAGCGCATTTCAATTTAATGAAATGTAATTAGTTAAACTGAGCAGGGTCGATCCAACGACCTAGTGAACGGCGATCTACAATCAAGCCATCTTTGTGGTCCACAAACCTAAACACCACAACTTCACCTACTTCTACACCCAAGTCTGTACTGCCCGACTCAAAGCGGTATTCTTTTTCATCAATCACTAACGTATGGCGAAAATACTCTGGGCGCCCCACCCACTCAATAAACGGACCTTCCGTTTTTGCTGATTGAAGCTCGCCTTTACCTTGCAGCTTTTGAATTTTATTTCGACTAAATCCACCACGGGCCATACATACTTCCTTAATCGTTTACAAATAATCACTCAACAGCTTCAACAACACATCAACATTGCGTATCCATTTAAGACACTCTCTGCTGATTCACTGGTTGTCACACAAGTAATTGAACGCTGGGCGGCGCATTCTACCTATTTGCCTGCCTGCTTAATAGTCTAGACTCAAAATAGCTTAAGCTTGGATAGAATCATGCAATTACGACATATTTTATTAAAAACCCCTCTTTTAGTCGCACCTGTTATGCAGTCTCTGAACCAAGGAGCCGACTTTGCTCAAATGGCCAGAGACCACAGCGCCTGCCCAAGTAAATCCAATGGCGGCAGTTTGGCCGCCATCAGTGGCATTAATTTACCCGAAACATTCAAGCAAGCCCTAGAAGATGCCGAGATTGGCCAGGTTATTGGTCCACTTGAAAGCCGTCACGGCTTACACCTTATAAAGATTGAATCTATCGCTTAATACTCTCAGCCCATATTTCAAATCTAAAAATGCAAAAAGCCCCGTAACCGTTACATTGGTTAAGGGGCCTTTTTATTACCGGGTACTAAGCACTCAGTACTTTATAGTTAGATAATTATGCTTCTAGATCATCTAAATAACGCTCAGCATCCAATGCAGCCATGCAACCTGTGCCTGCTGATGTAATCGCTTGACGGTAAATGTGATCCATTACATCACCCGCTGCAAACACACCTTCTTTACTGGTTAATGTGGCATTGCCTTCTAAGCCACTTTGTACTTTTAGGTAGCCATTTTTCATTTCTAGCTGGCCCGAAAATATTTCTGTATTTGGCGTATGACCAATGGCAATAAATGCGCCTTCAGTTGGTAGCTCTTGAGTTTCGCCAGTTTGCTTATTCTTGATACGTACACCGGTTACACCCATTGCATCGCCTAGCACTTCGTCTAGCTCGTTATGCCAATGAATTTCTACATTGCCCGTTTTCGCTTTTTCCATCAATTTATCAGATAAGATTTTTTCACTACGGAAACTATCGCGACGGTGAATTACATGAACTTTTGATGCAATGTTTGACAGATACAGTGCTTCTTCAACGGCAGTATTACCACCACCCACTACACAGACTTCTTTTCCTTTGTAGAAAAATCCATCACACGTAGCACAAGCCGATACACCCTTACCTTTAAATGCTTCTTCGCTATCAAGACCCAAGTACTGAGCACTAGCACCCGTACAAATAATCAAAGCATCACACGTATACGTACCTTGGTCACCAGTTAGAGTGTAAGGCTTCTTACTTAAATCAACATTATTAATGTGATCAAACAGGATCTCTGTATTAAAACGCTCAGCATGTGCTTGCATACGTTGCATCAACGCAGGGCCTTGCAAACCTTCAACATCACCAGGCCAGTTATCCACTTCAGTTGTGGTTGTCAGCTGACCACCCATTTGCATACCCGTAATAACAACAGGGTTAAGGTTGGCTCTGGCTGCATATACCGCCGCTGTGTAACCCGCAGGGCCTGAACCTAAAATCAATAATTTAATATGACGATCTGACATAACCTACTCCTAAAAATAAACGATTTGATAATGGCCACTGACAACCAATAAACATTCCAGATCATTCAATACAGTAAAAATAATAAGACTCCCTAAATATAAGGGGCCGAACCTAGATTTCAAGCGCATTACTATAACAAATTCCTTATGAAATAGACCTAAATGTACAAGAATGTACAAGCAAGCAGCCGCATGGCTCAGATTAGAGGTTTTTAATGCTAGGTTCTTATGATTTTTAACTATCGTCATAATAAATTCTAACAATAGTACTTTTGTACCCTCATTATTCAAATGGTCAACCTTCCATTAAAAGCCTTTAATTTCAGATGCTTAGAATCCTTTACTGCACTTAATTAAATAACGCCAAATAACACTCGTTGCCTCCACCCAAGCTTACGACCAACATTAGATTCATTGATAAATTGTTGCCCATAGATACACAAGCAGAATATAAGTTTCAGGATACACACTCATGTCTGATGCCGCTCAAAAAAGTCGATTAGGGTCGTTATTAATCCGTAAAGGGTTACTGACCCAAGCTCAACTTGATACCGCGTTGCAAGTTCAATTAAAGACCCAGCAACGCTTAGGGGAAGTGCTCGTAGAGCAAGGCTTACTAAGTGAGCGCCAGCTTCAAAAAGCGCTAAAAAAACAAGACAGAACCCGCTTTGCGGCCGCATTTATTGCCATGGTCTTAGGCCCCATGTCATTTGGTGCATTTGCCAGCCAATCCACAAGCTCTCAAACTGATCAAGCCAGTGCCAGCTCGCAAATAAGTAATTACCAAGGCCTAAAATCCCTTGATGATAGCGCCCTAGACGACATTCAAGGTCAAGGTTTTCAAACCCCTCACGAAACCCTTGGCTCACTGATGCAACAAGCAAGCGGTGACGCTGATAACAATGCACTGGGCGCTCTTGACGAAGTGGCAGCCTTATTAAACCCATTGTCGTCCATGCTAGATGCCGACATCACGGTTAAAGGCGTTAAATACAATCATTCAAAAGTAAATAAAGTCATACACGCTGACGGCAGCATCGAACTCACCTTGCCTTCAGAGATTGAAGAAATTGCCTTCAGAGATTTACGAGTAAAAGGATCTACGTCTGAAAATACATTTGGTGACATTGTTATAAGTGGCATGAAATTTTCAGATCAATCCAGCATTCGTATTCGAGTCCGAAACTAATACCCGCTAAAATTTTTACGTTTTGAAATAAACAATTCAACTGTACACAGTAAACAATAAGGCTCGCAATCGGCGGGCTTTTTTTATGCCATTTATTTACTTACTAAGATTAAACACCTGTTTCAATTAATTTACTTTATTCCTTGCCTTAAGTATAAAATGAAGGTTGAATGAAATGGCAGTTAACTTATTCTGACAGGGCAACCAACAGCCCGAACAGTTTGTAGTCGTTCAGTGGTGGTGTGCCTTCAGTTATTTTTTCAAGTAGCTCTAATGGAGTGCTGAATGCCAATCCGCCCCAGTACCAAAGCCTATGTAATTGATACCAATGTATTGATTCACGACCCCTCCGCAATATTCAATTTCGAAGAACATCAAGTGGTCATTCCCATGACCGTATTAGAAGAACTCGATAAACTTAAAACCGGTAAATCTGGCGTTTCTATGGAATGCCGACAAGCCATACGCAATATCGACAAAATTATTGGTGAGGCCACACCACAAGAAATAAGCGAGGGCGTTGCCATTCCCTCAGCACTTGAAATATCCGGGTCATTAAAAATACTAATGGATAAACCCGTACAGCAAAGCAACATGTTACCCAATGATTTAAACGACAACAAAATCATTAATAGCCTTATCTTCTTGCAGCAACAAAACCTAAAAACTCAAATTGTACTGGTCACTAAAGACATCAATATGCGTTTAAAATCCCGTGGCTGTGGCATTGCCGCAGAAGACTATCATAACGATCAATTGATCAGTGATGTCGAATCCTTATCAAAAGGATTTCATGATTTTAAAAACAGTTTTTGGGATAACGTTACTAAAGTAGAAACCAGTCATGAGCCAGGCCGCGCCCTGCATAAAATTGCACGATCAGAATTAAATAACGACTTTTTTATCAACCAATACATAATGGATGAGCAAGGATTCATTGGTCGAATTGTAAAAATAGACGACGACACCATTACAATCTGGGATCGTTCAAACGACAAATTAATGCAGCAAGAAGCTTGGGGACTAACTCCACGAGATCGCTACCAAGCCGCTGCACTAGACCTATTGCTTGATCCCGACATTCACCTTGTTAATTTATCTGGAGCAGCAGGTTCAGGAAAAACCATACTGGCACTCGCTGCAGCCATTGAAATGACTGTGGCTCAAAACAAATACAAACGCATTATAGCGACCAGAAGCGTACGTGGCCTTGATGAAGACATTGGTTTTTTACCCGGTACCGAAGCTGAAAAAATGGAACCTTGGTTAGGTGCCATTACCGACAACTTAGAAGCCCTGCACATGGAAGACGAAAACTCTCACAGCAGCATTGATTACATACTGCAAAAAGTACCCATGCAGTTTAAATCACTCAACTATATTCGTGGTCGCAGCTTTCAACGCAGTTTAATCATTATTGATGAAAGCCAAAACTTAACACCTCATCAAATGAAAACCATCATCACCCGAGCGGGTACAGGGGCAAAAGTGGTTTGCCTAGGTAATTTGGCACAAATAGACACACCCTATTTGAATGCCACCAACTCTGGCTTAACCTATTTGAATGAACGCTTTAAGGGATTCGAATACGGCGGAGCAATTGAGCTACAAGGTGTCCCTAGATCGATCCTAGCGGAATACGCCGAGACACACCTGTAACGACTTAAATCCGCACCGTTCTTTCTGTGAAACGCAGAGAGAACGCTCTCTCGATTTTACCAATCCTATTTGACGAAACGCAGATTCTTTCCTACATTTTTAGAAGGCTTATACCAAGGAAGAATAAGATGAAAGGATTATGGCTTATATTGGCTATGATGGCCGCTTCAAGTTATGCCGCTGAAGACACCGTCTACGAGCTTTCTGTTTCAACCGACAGCAGCTGGACCAGCATAGAGATTCGTGATGACGCCGAGTGGGTTAACGCCCCTCCTGGAAAAAGCATCAGTGTAAACGGCCGCAGTGGCGTTAAGTCTTACACGCTATCGCCTAAAAAAATGCATTTACGTACGATGGGTCGTGGCGAAGTGAGCTTAAACTTATTTGTTAAATCGAAGAATAGCGTATTGGGATTAAAGCTCTGTAAGGGTAAAGCATCTAGTTACATCTGGATTAAATCAAATCAAAGCAAACAGAAAAATGACACAAAGAAAAAAGATTACTGTGAGAAAGCCGCCCTTGTATTGCAGCTGCATTAATCTCGTTTAAACTAGGTTTCATTTAGATTTAGCACCACAAAAAACACCCACTCATGTGGGTGTTTTTATTTGTCTACTATATACCAGACTTTCCAATCTAGAGTAACTTCCAAACTAGAGTAACTTCCAAACTAGAGTAACTTCCAATCTAGAGTAACTTCTAGTCTAGTGCATCCTACTTTGTGTTTCTCCACTGTAAGCTTACCCAATACACAAACCGAAGACGAAAAAAAACCAAGTTAAACTTGGCTTCTATTCCCATCTTAAACGTTATGCATTATGCCGTTGGTGTAATATTTTTAACAATGCGTGCTGTGAAATACACCATGCCATCTTTTAGATCTGACACCTCTATTTGATTTTGACCAAATGGAGACAACTTCACCGAACTAATGGCAAGGCCTTGCGCGCTGATTAAGTTACGATCCACATCGTTAAAATGCGGATGCATAAATGCGAAAGACTGTCGCTCACCGTCTCTTTCCAGCGTGACCACCAATTGAGGGTCTGCCAAATCATTGCCACGGTAATAATTTACATAACTCACTTCAAAAGATGCATCAAATTGAAAAAGAACCTGTGCACTTTGCTGCTTACTTAAACTCATATTTACAACCTACTAATTCAAACCTCATACTTAAATATTTAGCTCGTCTTTGCTGACATTGCAAAAACACGGTGCATAAAAGTAAACAAATAATTAAACCCTCCTTACTTATAGCCAATTAGGCTAAATGCCTTCATAAACCCACCTTGTATTTATTCAATTATCAACTTTACATGTGGTGATCAACAATCGAACAAAGGGCTCACTTCAACAGGGCCTGTAATGTTTTTACTTAACAACACATCCAATCTACTCTATTAAACGTATGATTAAATCGATGGTTTGCGCCAATAAAGACAAATCAATAGATAATCAATAAAATTTAAAAGGCTAAATATGTCGATCAAAGTTGCGGTAAGCGCTTGCCTAGTTGGCCAAGAGGTTAGATTTAATGGTGGGCATAAACGCTCTAATTTTATAGATGCCATACTTTCACAGCATTTTGAGCTATTACCTCTTTGCCCAGAGGTTGGCATCGGCATGCCTGTGCCAAGACCTCCGATACATCTAATCGCAATTGAATCAGAAGCAAATGGACAAACTGTTGAAGCCGCTCTAGTAAAAGATCACGATGTTCGCTTTACCACCGAGCTCAAGCAGTACGCCTCAGAACAGGCTAAAAAATTAACTGATGCTAGCGGCTATATATTCATGCAAAAAAGCCCCACATGCGGATACAAGCCCGTAAAGCTTTATCACAACAACGGCATGCCCCTAGATAAAACCCAAGGGATTTACGCAGCCGAGATCGACCGCCTATTACCCCTAATGCCTAAGGAAGACGCCGCTCGACTAAATGATCCCTTTATTAGAGAGAATTTCCTCTCTCGTGTGTCAGCCTACGCAGATTGGCAAACCACTGTACAAAAAAGTCTTACTAAAAAATCCCTTACGGATTTTCATGTACGCTATAAATACAAATTAATGTCGCACCATATTCCTAGCTACAATGCGCTTGGCCGTATTGTGAGCAACCTAAAAGCGAAACCCCTTGAAGAAATCGCCAACGATTACATTGCTCAGTTTATGCAAGCGTTAACACACATGGCTAATCGTAATAAACACACTAACGTGTTGCAGCATTTGCAGGGCTATCTGAAAAAAGATTTAAACAGCGACAGTAAGAAAGAATTAGACACCTTATTCACACAATACCGAAAAGGTCACTTACCTTTGATTGTGCCTCTTACCTTGCTGAATCATCATATTGAACAAAATACAGATGAGGGGCACTACTTACGCACGCAAAAGTATTTGCATCCGCATCCATTCGAGTTATCACTTTTAAATGCCATATAGAAACAACCTTACAGTTGGCTATAAAAATGAGAACCATTACTGAAACGGCTAAATGTAGCCTGCGCTTCCCATACATTCTGCATGATCAGTAACTCTTACGTTTAAAATTAACGGCAAATCTACCTTTAAAAAAGTAAGTTTGTTAAAGTGAATAAAAAAATAATAGGCACACCATGATACTTCCACATGCACACATCCCCGTGCTTAAACCAATTATCCTTGTAACCACCTTACTTGGTGCACAACTTGGGTTAATCAGCCACGCTATTGCCGATACTGAAGTTGAAAATTCAGACGTGACTGAACTTTCAACCATTAGCGTCACGGGTACCCAGCAACAAGGGGCTAAAATATCCACTAAAAAATTACTGCAAGTTCCGGGTTCTGGCGGTGATCCTCTTAAAGCCATAGAGGCCTTACCCGGAGTAATACTAGGGGGTTCAGGTCCATTTAGTGTGCCTGCAATTCGCGGTTCAAATCCACGAGATAACATCTACATTACCGATTTTGTGCCCGTGGGTTATGTGTTTCACAACGACGGCAACAGCACTTATAACGATAACTTGATTGAAGACTTCAGCTTAAAAGCCGGTGCTTGGGATGCCCAATACAACAATGCCATCGGCGCGGTATTGGCCACCAAGTTAAGAGACCCTTACATAGAACCAATGCATACCACAGTCGATATTAGCTTGCTCAGAGCGGGTGTATTAGTAGAAGGTGCCATCAGCGAAGACAGTGCGTTTTATGCATC
>JAWUVN010000098.1:0-15486 GCA_034112345.1 Bermanella sp.
GTAGGATGAATCCCAATGGTAGAATCAAATTGCGCCTTGCTTAAACCTGCTTTTACCGCCACGGCAAACCCTTGAATAATTTCTCCAGCATCTGGACCAGCCATGTGCATGCCAATGACTTTTTGCGAAGATTGTTCAACAAGCATGCGCATAAGTACGCGTTCGGTATTGCCTGATAAGGTATGTTTTAAATGCTTAAACTCAGACTGGTAGACATCTATTGCGATACCTTGTTTTTTGGCCGCTTCTTCTGACAATCCAACCGTACCAATATTTGGCTGGCTAAAAATAGCCGTTGGAATATTGTCGTAAGAAATGGTCTTTGTTCCATCACCGTATTGCTGACTCACAAACACCATGGCTTGCGCTGTGGCAACTGGTGTTAATTCAGGTGTACCAATCACATCACCCAGTGCATAGATAGAAGGCACCGAAGTCTGAAAGCGTTCATTGGTCACTATCGTGGCGTTATCTCGGGTTTCAAGCCCCACTTTTTCTATGCCTAAATCTGTGGTTAATGATTTACGGCCTGTGGCATACATAACTTGATCAGCTGAAAGTGTCGTTCCTGTATCCAGGTGGCACTCTAACTGCCCACCTTCTGATTTTTCTATTTTAGAAACATTCGTGTTGTAATGAATATTAATGCCTTTCTTTTGCATTTCATTAGCAACAAAGTTGGCTGTCGTGTGATCGAAGTATTTAAGTAATGTATCACCGCGATACACTAGATGGGTTTCGACTCCCAATCCACGCATGATGCCAGCAAACTCAACAGCGATATAACCACCACCTACAATCACTATCTTTTTAGGTAACTCTGGTAAGAAGAAGAATTGATCAGAGCTGATCACGTGCTCACTTCCTTCAAATTCAGGCACACTTGGTGTACCGCCCACCGTGATCAATATTTTTTCAGCGGTGATGATTTTACCATCCACTTCAACACTGTGGTCAGATACTAAGCGAGCGCGGCTATACACAATATTGACACCCGCATTCTCTAACATCTTTTTATAAATGCTATTTAAGCGTTCGATCTCAGTGTTTTTATTTTTAATTAATGTAGACCAATTAAAGCTGCGCTCACTAACGCTCCAGCCAAAGCCTTCTGCATCTTCAAAGTCTTCTGCAAAATGCGATGCAAAAACCAATAATTTTTTCGGTACACAACCTACGTTTACACAAGTTCCGCCTAAGTATTTTTCTTCTGCTATCGCAACTTTAGCGCCAGTACCTGCTGACATGCGAGCGGCGCGTACACCACCTGATCCTGCACCAATAACAAATAAGTCATAATCGTAAGTGGTCATAAATAATACTCTTAAAATTTAAACGCGTTAAAAATGGTGACGGCTATCACCACTTTTAAAATTCTCTTTGAATAAAATGAAAACAGTGGCTAAAAGCACTAGCTAACTCTGGTTTCAATAAAATAGGTAATGGCTATTAGATACGTTTTTAACTATAAAATCCGCGCTTAAATAGAACGCTGTGTTCCACAGTAAACAAGGGATTAATCAATTTATTAGATTAGCCTATTTTACATCCATTGATGATGCCATAAACCCTAAGTGTTTATATTTAATATGCTTTCATCACGGATTTTATAAAGGTTGTACCCTTGGTATCCATTTAAGCTGAAGGAATATATCCTGACTGGTCTAATCTTGCCAATTATCACCAAACTTATGTCTAACAGACGCTTGGCATTCACCCAGCTTACAATTCAGTTTATGGTAGTAAAATATTGATTTAACTGAAGAAATGGAATGGATAGCCAGCGCTTACTGATTTTAGTTTCACTTTATGGGACATTGCTATTTGCCATTGCTTGGGTGGCCGAAAAGTATAGTCATAAAATCCAAAAAGATTGGTGGCGCCCGCTCATCTATACACTGTCGATTGGCGTGTATTGCAGCTCTTGGACCTTTCTGGGAGCGGTGGGACAAGCCGTCGAAAATGGTTGGCATTTCCTTCCTATCTATCTAGGCCCTATTTTATTAATTGTATTTGGCTGGGGATTTATTCGCCGTCTACTCATCGTTAGTTCTCGTAATAAAGTAACGTCTATTGCTGATTTTGTGGGCTCTCGATATGGCAAGCACCAGCCCTTGGCCGCCATTGTTACACTGGTACTCGTCATTGGCACTCTTCCCTATATTGCATTGCAGCTAAGAGCCGTCGGAATCGCTTGGTCAGCCATACAATGGGAATCCATCAGTGATTTAAGCGTTGATTATGGTTCAAGCTTAATGACCGCCATTGTAATGGGTTGGTTTGCCATTGCATTTGGTACCAGAGTCATTGATGGGCCAAATCGATTACGCGGCATGATTACGGCTGTCGCACTAGAATCGGTTGTTAAATTGGTGGCCTTTATTTGCGTGGCTTGGCTGGCATGGGAAATTTTTCCCCTAACTTCTTTTGGTAAATTAACTTACACACCTAATTTTCAAGCCTCTCAACTTGTAAGCCCGCAATTTTTCACTGAAATGCTGTTAGCTGCCACAGCCATTATTTGTTTGCCCCGTCAATTTCACGTAATGGTGGTTGAGTATCAACATAAAAAAGACCTTAGATTCACCCGCTGGTTACTCCCTCTTTACCTTGGTCTATTTGCATTGCTTGCCATTCCACTGGCTCAAACAGGTGCTGAATTATTCACTGGGTTACACATACCCGCAGACAGTTATGTTTTGACACTGCCTCACTTTAGTGGCGAAGAAGGCATATTAGCTATTACCTTTATTGGCGCGCTATCAGCTGCCACCGGCATGGTGGTTGTGGCAACCATTGCTCTGTCCATTATGATTTCAAACGAATTAATTGTCCCCATTTGGTTGCGTGCAAACAGCCGCCAACAACAAAAGGCAACCGACCTAGGGCATTCCTTAAGATTTATTCGTCGTATCTCAATTATCGCCGTTCTGGCCATGAGCTGGGGTTTAGAGCGAGTAATGAGTCAAACAGAAGGTCTTTCATCTTTAGGCTTGATTTCCTTGGCTGCATGCGCGCAGTTATTACCCGCTGTACTAGCAGCACTTTATTGGGGGCGCGGTCACGCAAAAGGGGTTATCGCAGGGCTGTTATCAGGCATGTGTATTTGGTTTTATTGCTTGCTACTGCCCGTTATCACCACCCCTGATAATTACTTTTTAACACAAGGTTTACTATCAATTGATTGGTTGCGCCCACATAACTTTTTGTTTATGGGGTTTTTAGATCCATTAAGTCATGGTGTATTTTGGAGCTTAAGTATCAACTTGTTGGTATTTATTTATGTATCAAAACACGCATGTTTTACTAGTTTAGATTTAAGACAAGCAGAATCGTTCACCCAAATACGAGGTGTTAATCGCGGTTATAAACTAGATAGGGAGCCTTCTGGTATTGAGATCCGCCAGCTTCAATCGCTAATCGAGCCGCTATTTGGAAAAGATCGCAGTGAAAATATCTGGCAAGAATTTGAAAAATCATTAGGGCATCGCTTACTTCCCCATGATCAAGCACCACGATTTACCGTAGCATCTATAGAAAGCGATATAGCCGCTATTATTGGTGCCGTGTCTGCACGTAAAGCGATGGAACTACTAGCCAGCCAACAACCATTGCTATTACAAGACTTTGTTTCACTGGTCAGTGGCAGCTCTCGTCAAATTCAATTCAGTCAAACACTGCTTCAAACAACGTTAGAAACCATTCCTCAAGGCATCAGCGTGGTGGATAAAGATTTAAAACTGGTGGCTTGGAATCAACAATACCAACTGCTTTTTGATTACCCTCAACGCTTACTTTATGTTGGCTGCGACATTGAGAAAGTATATTACTACAATGCAGTTCGAGGCTATTTAGGCAATGAAGAAAATTCGGTAGACGATATTGTTAATCGACGCATACAGCAACTTCAATCTGGTCAGAGCTATCGATTAGAAAGACTGCTACCCAATAAAAAAGTGATCGAAATTAGCGGAACCCCATTAGATAACGGTGGTTATGTCACCACGTTTACCGACATTTCTAATTACCACAAAATGGTCCACGAACTTGAAGACGCTAAGCTTTCACTAGAAGACAGAGTGAACGTTCGCACAATGGAACTGCAGGCTGCTAACCATTCGCTATTAAGAGAAAATGAATTACGTGGCCGCATAGAACAAGAACTTACTACCGCAAACACCAGTAAAAACCGCTTTATGGCAGCCGCCAGCCATGACTTGTTGCAACCGGTTAATGCCTCTCGACTGTTTGTTTCATCACTCAGTAGCCAGGTGAGAGACTCAAGTGATGAAAACCTGAAATCCGTAGTCAAACAATTAGATGATGCACTATCACAAACAGAGCAGCTTATAGGGTCATTAAGAGAAACGTCTCGCCTTGGATCTGGCAAGGAACAAGCTAATCGAAAACACTTTTCATTAGAGTCATTATTCACACCTCTCACCTCAGAAAGTAAGATACTGGCTAAAAAAAGTGGACTCAATTTCAACTGCATTGAATCCTCTCTTTGGGTATACAGTGACCCTCAATTATTACGGCGCGTTGTTCAAAATTTTGTATCGAACGCACTACGCTATACAAAAAGTGGTCGTGTATTATTGGGCTGCCGTCGCAAAGGCAATACTGTGGTAATAGAAGTCTGGGATACAGGACCAGGGATCGCAGAAGAAAATCGTAATAAAATATTTGAAGAATTTGAACGCTTACCAGGCAGCAGTAGCCAAGGTCTTGGACTGGGGCTATCCATTACTAATCGTATATCTCATTTATTAAGCCACCCAATTTCCATGGATTCCCAATTGGATAAAGGATCTGTATTCAGAATAACTGTTCCGGCAGGAGAAAAAACTGAAGCCGAACCCAAGAAACGAATTATCGACCCCAACTTAGCTGGCTCCTATGTCTTATGTGTCGATAATGACCCGCTTATACTGTCTGGTATGCAATCATTATTAGAGCAATGGGGTTGCCATGTATCCACTGCTGCTAATTTAAAGCAAGCACTTAATAATTGGCGCAGAACCACCGCTCCCGATATTGTGTTGGCTGATTTCCACTTAGATTATGAAACAGGTATTGATGTATTAGAGGCGTTACGTTTTCACTGGCAGCACACTATACCAGCCATTGTAATTAGCGCTGATAACAGTGATGAAATAAGGCAGCAAGCTTCCGTTGCTGAGTGCTTATTTTTAAGTAAACCTGTGCCACCAAATGCTTTACGCAATATGATGCATCGAGCATTAAGGTTTAGAGGAGATCAATAACGTATAAAGAAATATAAGGAGAATGAAATTCTAAGAAATGGATTCAGGTACAACCGCTAATTGGCTAAAGGCCAGTGCAACTTGTGTTCGTGAATGCACTCCTAGCTTTTTAAATATTTCGGTCATGTGCGCTTTGATTGTAGCTTCGGTTACATCTAGCTCGTAAGCTATTTGTTTGTTCAGCAAGCCTAGGCTAACCATGGATGCCACTCGAAATTGCTGTGGCGTCAATAACGCAATCGCATCAGCAATACTTTGTTCATCACGCCCAACCATTCTATTTTGTGTTAATCCTTCAGGTGCCCAGATACCACCTTTTAAAACAGTATCTAATGCGTCTTTCATGTCTTCTGTACTAGAACTTTTTGGTAAATATCCGCTGGCACCGTAATCCAATGCCCGCCTCATTATTTCAGGCTCATCATGTGCAGAAACAACAATCACAGGAATATGAGCATAGTGAGCGGTTAAAAATATTAAAGCGCTGAAACCATCGGCCCCAGGCATGTGTAAATCTAACAAAATCATACTGGCTTGATTATGTTCTTCTACACAAGATTGAAGCGTTGGAAGATCTTCAGACTCGATGATATCCGCCAGAGGAGAAATGGTTTTTAAAGTACTACTTAATGCTGTTCGAAATAACGGATGATCATCTGCAATGATGATGGTTATTGGTGCGTACACGCGTATCACCTTTTTATATTTTTTATTAAACTGAATGATAAATAATGTACACCATCAATTCAGCCACGACTAGCCCTATCATTTATAAGACCCTTTATTCATTTCTTTTTACTGCATAAAAAAGGGGTGCCAGATAAACTGACACCCCACCGATACTCCAGTCGGATTCTTTAATAAACTGTCAAAGTTGTTAAGCCTAGGCCTCTTCTAATAATGCTTTATGGTCACTAATCAAGCGATCTACAACACTTGGATCGGCTAAGGTTGAAGTGTCACCCAGTGTATCGAATTCATCTGTCGCAATTTTACGAAGAATGCGTCGCATGATTTTACCCGAACGAGTTTTTGGTAAGCCCGGTGCCCACTGCAGAATATCAGGTGTGGCGATAGGGCCAATTTCTTTGCGTACCCAAGCTGTTAATTCATGTCGCATCGCTTCTGTCGGCTCAAAACCTTTTCCAAGCGTGACATACACGTATATTCCTTGCCCTTTAATGTCATGGGGATAACCGACTACTGCAGCCTCTGCCACAGCTTCATGAGCCACCAGCGCACTTTCTACTTCTGCTGTTCCCATTCGGTGGCCTGACACGTTAATCACATCATCAACACGACCGGTGATCCAGTAGTAACCATCTTCGTCACGGCGAGCCCCATCACCTGTAAAATATGTACCAGCATAGGTTGTAAAATAGGTTTCGATGAAACGCTGGTGATCACCAAAAATGGTCCGCATCTGGCCTGGCCAGCTGTCTTTGATTATAAGATTACCCTTGGTAGCACCTTCAAGTTCATTTCCGTGTTCATCCACCAACGCTGGTTGCACACCAAACATTGGGCGAGTGGCTGAACCTGGTTTTAATGCCGTGGCCCCTGGCAATGGCGTAATCATGGCGGCGCCTGTTTCTGTTTGCCACCAGGTATCCACAATTGGACACTGTTCTTTACCAAACGCTCGATTATACCAATGCCATGCCTGTGGATTAATCGGCTCGCCTACTGTCCCCAGCAACCTTAATGACGATAGATCAGCTCCTTCTACAGCCAGATCTCCTTCAGCCATCAACGAACGAATCGCTGTTGGTGCGATATACAATATATTTACGTGTAATTTATCAACGATACGCGCAACACGGCCACAATCGGGATGTGTTGGCACACCTTCATACATCACAACGGTTGCACCATTACATAGCGGCGCATAAACAATGTAACTATGACCCGTTATCCAACCAACATCAGCGGCACACCAATACACTTCACCTTTGCGATAATCAAATACATATTCATGAGTCATGGCGGCATACACTAAATACCCACCTGTTGTGTGTAATACACCTTTTGGTTTACCCGTTGACCCCGATGTATACAAAATAAATAACGGGTCTTCTGCGTTCATTGGTTCTGGCGCACAGGTTGTAGACTGTTGATCCAATAAACTGCGGTAATCTACATCCCGGCCGTCTACACGGTTAATGTCACCTTTTGTGTGGGCCAATAAGATCACATTATTAATTTGATTGGGTTTGCACAGTTCAATGGCTTTATCCACATTAGACTTTAACGGAATCGGTTTACCGGCGCGTAAACCTTCGTCAGCGGTAATTATATAATTCGAATTACCATCTTCAATTCTTCCTGCTAACGCTTCAGGTGAGAAACCACCAAACACCACTGAATGAATAGCACCAATACGCGAGCACGCTAACATGGCCATTGATGCTTCTGGCACCATAGGCATGTAAATTGTGACCACATCACCTTTGGATACACCAAGGCTTTTTAGGCCATTGGCAAATTGGTTTACTTCTCGTGAAAGCTCACCGTATGTGATGCGTCGCGCTGCTTTACCTTCTTGATCTGGCTCCCAAATAATGGCAACGTCATTTTCTCTTTCAGGCAAATGTCTATCCAAACAATTTTCACTGACATTTAAAATGCCATCTTGAAACCATTGAATATGCAAATCTTCTTTTTTGAATGATACGTCTTTTACTTTCGTAAAAGGTTTTATCCATTGAATACGCTGGGCCTGTTTGGTCCAAAATGTATCAGGGTCATTAATCGACTCTTCGTACATTTCTAAATACTGTTCATTCGTTAACAAGGTATTGTCTAGAGTTTCTTGGCTAACTGGAAAAACACTTTGCTCATTCATAACGCCCTCTTATGTGTATCAACACATCAATATTGTTTGGTCATTTAATGTATCCAGTTTCGTCATTCGCATCTCTTAGCGCTATTAGACCTTTGTCTAAAACTCAATTTTATTTTTATTTGTCTATTTTAAAAATAGCAATAGCCACCAACCTATACTTTAGTCGAACCTAGACTAAGGGTTAATATCTACAAAACACGCTTCAAAGTAATACTGGTTATGTAACAAAAGCTTTTATAAAAAGCATAACAACAACCCGAAGAGGGGAAATATGATGATAAAGCGTAATAAACTCGCCCTAGCGTGCACTCTGGGACTGGCCACTCTGGCTGCACCTACCATGGCAGAAACCACATATTCATTTGGTGGTTTTGTAAAATTCGATGCTATTTTTAGCCAGTACTCAGAAAAAGAAAGACACGGCGGTATTGGCGATGACTTTTTAATACCTTCTACTATTGGAACGGGTGATGGTTCTGGTGGTGGTGATTATGTATTTGATTCTCATACAAAACACAGTCGCTTAAACTTTAAGACCTTAACCGATACCGATGCCGGCAAAGTAAAGTCATTTATCGAAGTTGACTTTAACGGTGGCGCAGATGAACGCTTAACGAACCAAGCTTCTAATGGCTTACGTCACGCCTTTGTTAGTTTAACCCAAGAGGACGGTTCGTCTATTTTAACGGGTCAAACTTGGAGTACCTTTTTCAATACTGGAGTATTACCTGAGGCTGTAGATTTTGTTGGCCCAACTTCTGGCTCTATCTTTATTCGCCAACCACAAGTGCGCTACACAATGCCAATGGCGGGTGGCAAAGTGATGGTTGCGGCTGAAAATACGACATCTGGTTTTTATAATGCAGGCGCAGGCACAGATGATGACCTCACAAACGATATTGATACCAGTGTAATGCCTGACTTAATTGCTCGCTTTGATTCTAAAGCCGGTGCATTAAGCTACAGCGCAGCCGTTCTTCTACGCCAAATTAGTTTCAGCCCAGACGAGCAAGAAAACGGTGTTGCGGTTACCTTCAGTGGTAAATATGCATTTGATAATGGCGATGATCTTAAGTTCATGATGAGCAGTGGTAACCTTGGTCGCTATATTGCTTTGAACGCGTATCGTGATGGCGGCCTTCAAGCTGACGGAAGCATTGAACTAAATAGTGTAACCGGTGGTTTTGTTGCTTATAAACATAACTGGAATGAAAAACTTCGTTCTACTGCTATGTATGCTTTTTCTGAAGCAGACAACGATGAAAACATTGTTGCCGATGCAAATAAATCGGCCAGTAATATTAATCTCAACCTAATGTACTCTCCGACTAAAAGTCTAACTTTTGGTGCTGAATACTTAATGGCCAACCTTGAAACAGACAGTGGTGCAGACGGCGATCTAAACCGTGTTCAATTCACAAGTAAGTGGGCTTTTTAATCTAGTTAGCTTGTCATGACTTTACTTTGACCAAGGGGCGACCGACCTTGGTCTAATAGCTCTTAAAGCAAAAAGTCTTTACAACTGATTAGGTAATCTGAATAGAAGGAGAGAATATAATGGCGTTTAAATCGCAAGATGATGCAAAAGCCTACTGGAAAGAAAACGTTAGCTTAATGATTAAGCTATTAGTTGTTTGGTTTGCTGTGTCTTTTGGCTGCGGCATCTTACTGGTAGATGTATTGAATACAATACAACTCGGTGGCTATAAGCTGGGCTTTTGGTTTGCTCAACAAGGATCCATCTATACGTTTGTCGTTTTAATTTTTGTATACACAAAAAAAATGGCAGCCCTTGATCGCAAATACGGCGTAGACGAAGAGTGAGGTAGACCATTATGGAATTACAAACATTAACCTACATTGGAGTAGGGTTAACCTTTGCGCTTTATATCGGCATCGCCATATGGGCACGAGCAGGGTCAACAAAAGAGTTTTATGTGGCGGGTGGTGGTATACACCCGATAGCAAACGGGATGGCGACAGCCGCTGATTGGATGTCCGCTGCATCATTTATTTCAATGGCCGGTTTAATTGCCTTTATGGGATACGGTGGTTCAGTATTCTTAATGGGTTGGACGGGTGGCTTTGTTGTTTTAGCCATGCTACTTGCACCTTACTTGCGTAAATACGGTAAATTTACGGTACCTGAATTTATAGGCGATCGTTTTTATTCTCGTACAGCACGAATTGTTGCGGTTGTGTGTTTAATTATTTGCTCGGTAACGTACGTTATTGGTCAAATGAAAGGCATCGGCGTAGCGTTCTCGCGCTTCTTAGAAGTAAGCTACGATGTAGGCTTATTGATTGGTATGTGTATTGTATTCTTTTATGCAGTGCTAGGCGGAATGAAGGGCATTACTTATACGCAGATCGCTCAATACTGTGTATTAATTCTTGCGTACACCATTCCAGCTGTATTTATTTCCCTAAACTTAACAGGCAATCCTTTCCCGCAATTAGGGCTGGGTAGCACGCTTGCAGGCAGTGAAGTGTATTTACTCGATCGATTAGATCAGGTGGTAACCGAGCTGGGCTTTATGGAATACACCACTAGCGTTCGACTAAGTACTGTGAATATGTTTGCTTATACCCTTTCTCTTATGATTGGTACTGCAGGCTTACCTCATGTAATTATTCGTTTCTTTACTGTACCAAGCGTAAAAGATGCACGTTCTTCAGCTGGGTGGGCATTAGTATTTATTTCTATCCTTTATACAACTGCTCCGGCTGTTGCTGGCATGGCCCGTTTAAATCTAATTAACACCATTGAACCAACTCAAGGTGAAAACCTAGTTTACGATGAGCGTCCACAATGGTTTAAAAATTGGGAAAAAACTGGATTACTTAAGTTTGAAGATAAAAACGGTGATGGGAAAATCCAATACACTGCAAGTAAAGACACCAACGAAATGGTTAAAGTGGATCGCGACATAATGGTGTTAGCGAACCCTGAAATTGCACAGCTTCCTAACTGGGTAATAGCATTGATTGCAGCCGGTGGTCTTGCTGCAGCACTTTCAACCGCTGCGGGCTTATTACTTGCTATTGCATCTTCTATTTCTCATGATTTATTAAAGGGCGTATTTATGCCTCACATCACAGAGAAACAAGAACTGCGAGCCAGTCGTATTGCCATGGCAGGGGCTATAGGTGTCGCCGGTTACCTTGGCTTCAATCCTCCTGACTTTGCTGCTGGTACAGTGGCACTGGCCTTTGGTTTAGCTGCTTCGTCTATTTTCCCTGCACTTATGATGGGTATATTTAGCAAGCGCATTAATAAAGAAGGTGCCATTGCCGGTATGATTGCAGGTATCACAATCACACTGCTGTATGTTTTCCAACACAAAGGCGTTATGTTTGTTGCGGATACATCGTTCTTAGGTGATATGACTCCTAACTGGTTCTTAGGCATCGAACCTAATGCATTTGGTGCAGTGGGTGCGCTGGTTAACTTTACAGTTGCCTTCTTTGTATCACGTGTTACACAAGCACCTCCTCAAGAGATCCAAGATCTTGTTGAACACATCCGTGTACCTTGCGGTGTTGAATCAGCTCAAGATCACTAGCTGTTAATAAAAACACAGTGCTGATTTTCAGCACTGCTGTTTTTCAGGAGTAAATATGAATATTTTAAAAAACAAACACTTTGTTGTCGCTTTACTGGTCGCCCCTATTCTTGCGTTAATCAGTTACTTCTCGGTTGATGCTGCTGTATCGGAAAAACCTCACGCGGCAAAATCAGGCTCTGAATATCAACTGGTCGAAAAACCAAATTGCAGATACAGCAGCGGACACTGCCAATTAAAGAATGGTGACTTTGAATTAGAACTAAAAGGCACATGGCAAGATGATGTGCACTTACAACTTGAATTAGAATCTGAATTTCCACTAGAAGGTGTTGTAGCCGTTCAAATTGATCCAACTGACTCTCAAGCTATTCCAGCTCAAATGATTGCATTAAACGATAGCCGTACTCGCTGGGGAATGACTCTAGTTAACCCTTCGATCGAACAAAGCCGAATTCGCTTAGCTGCTTCAAGTAACAAAACTTTATACTACGGCGATGCAGGATTAGCCTTTGTTGATTACCACACTACCTTTGATGATGACTTTAGACAGTAAATGATGAGCATAGTATGAATACACCGGTTAATAATGAACACAGTGCAAATCCAGAGCTATCAAGTCTCCTAGATTTTTTAAAAGACTGTATTCCATTTGATGAATTACCTGAGTCAGAGTTAGGTGCATTATTAACTAAAATTGAAATAAGTTATTATCGTAAAGGTACCGTCTTTGAATATACACAAGGAGACGGTGGTCTAAGAATAATACGCAGCGGCGCTGCAGAATTAAGAGACAAAGACGACCGATTAGTGGATCGATTAGGAGAAACCGTTAGTTTTAATTTAATGGGACTTAATGCTGAGAAACCAGGCATAAAAGCAACATTGATCGAAGATTCACTGATTTATTTAATCCCCGAAAGTTACTACCAAGAAATACGTAAACGCAATCGTATTTTTGACCGATTTTTTCATAGCCAACGCAGCCGAAGAGTTCGTCGAGCAGCGCGCCATGAACCTAACCCTCATGAAATGATGCGTTTAGTTAAAGATGTCATGAGCAGCACCGTTTTATCCATCCCACCTTCTAGTACGATTCAGCAAGCCGCTGAAAAAATGTCTGAGCGCCGACTCTCCTCTGTTTTGATTATGGATAATGACCACTTACTAGGCATCGTTACAGATAGAGATATACGATCCAGAGCAGTTGCACCAGGTTTAGACTTAAATCTTTCTGTTAATCATATAATGACCAAAGATCCTGAAACCATACTTCCTCAGGCAACTCTATTTGATGCCACTTTATTTATGACGCAACATGGTTATCACCATATTCCCGTTATGGATCAAGGTACACTTAAAGGAATTGTAACGTCTTCTGACCTAATGCTTGCAAGACAAGATGATCCAATATTTTTAGTCCAACATATTGGAAGGCAACATGACCCACATGCTTTAAAAGACGTTATTCAATCATTACCAAATTTAATGGTCCAATGGATAAACTCTGGAATACGCGCACATCAACTTAGCCATATTTTAACGGCCATAAGCGATGCTATTACAATACGCTTAATTGAATTAACCATAGAAGATATTGGTAAGCCTCCCGTGCCCTTTTGTTGGCTAGGATTTGGCTCTCAAGGTAGAAAGGAGCAACTTCTCAATGCAGATCAAGATAATGGCCTATTAATCAGCAACGATTTAAAAGAAGCAGATAAAGCATGGTTTGAAGTGCTTGCTACGCGCGTCTGTGACGGCCTCAATGAATGCGGCTATATATACTGCCCTGGTAATATTATGGCCGTTAATGATAAATGGCGCCAACCTTTATCGATATGGCAATCAACCGTTGATAAATGGACAGTAAGCCCTACGCCTCATGCCGTTATGCACACAAGTATCTTTTTTGATTTACGCTCTATCTATGGAGATAAATCTCTTTGTCGAGACCTACAATCACACATGCTTGAAAAAGCCAGCAGCAACAGTATTTTCTTAGCAGCACTTGCACAAAATGTTTTAAGCTCTGAACCACCTATGGGTATATTTAGGCGCTTTGTAGTTGAGCGTAACGGTGATCATGTAGATGAATTGGACTTAAAGAAACGTGGCATATTACCGATTATAGATTTAGTTCGATTACATTCACTGGCCAATTCGATCACTGAAGTGAACACATTGGACCGGTTAAATGCACTGGTAAAATGCAAAGCAATGACGATTGAAGACAGTCGAAACATGCAAGATGCTCTCAGAGTAATAATGCAACTACGTACACAACATCAGGCCACTCAAATAACAAAAGGCGAGCAGCCTAATAATTACATTGATCCAAATAACCTTTCAAAAATCATGAGAAAACAAATCAAGGATGCATTCAGTATTGTTATGGATGCCCAACAAGCTGTCAAAATTAACTACAGACAAGGCATGGGTTAATCATGTTCGGAGCTGCTTCGGTACAATATATTTCTAGAACTTTTTACTTATTAAGAAATGCATTTATTAGTAAAAACGAACAGTTTCATTTATTAAAAGATTGCTGGTCAAAATCAAATATCAAATCATCAAAGTTATGGAGTGATTGTGATTTTTTAGTTGTAGACCTTGAAATGTCGTCTCTTGATGTTAATACAGGCGAAATTCTAAGTATTGGCTGGGTGATAGTGAAAGGTGAAAGAGTTCAATTAGATTCAGCTGAACATCATGTTATACATTCTAACCTAGGCGTTGGTCAAAGCGCCACCATTCACCAATTAAGAGATTGTGAAATTGAACAAGGCCTAAGCATTACCGCAATCTCTGAACGGTTTCTAAAAGTCGCTGAAAATAAGGTATTGGTTTTTCATCACGCTCATTTAGATATGGCATTTTTGAATAAAGCATCCAAAGCAATTTACGGAGCTCCACTTCTGTTGCTGACTGCTGATACATTGATGTTAGAAAAAAATAAATTAATACGACAAAAAGGGCACATTCCACAAGGAGAGCTTAGACTGGCTGCTTGTAGAGAACGATATAATCTTCCGCTTTACCCCGCTCACAATGCCTTGATGGATGCTATAGCGACCTCTGAACTCTTGATCGCTATAGCAACCTATAAAGGTAAGCAGACAACCCTTAAAGAATTATTATAAGAACAGATTAAGCTGGGTTTACCATTTTGGCCAGGTCGAATAAATGTTCCACCGCTTCTTTACCCAAGTTTGTTAAGTATCCTCCATCAGCTTGAGTCACAATACCTTTTTCAAATAAACGCTTGGTTGCATTTACATCGCTCTCTGATGCCTTATGACCATGAACCTTTATACCCTCTTGCAAAGTATGTTCGTTAAATAAAGATAATATGGCCATTTCTTCTAAAAATTCTTGATCCAATTTCATGTCTATTTCCTCGTTAATTCTGTTCTACCATACAAGGGTTTATTCGAGACAAAAACGTGTTTATTGAATCAAAAAGAAAGTTGGCTCAATTTACCTAATCAAAATAATTAATGATGATTTGTTACACCGATCTGTTTATTAAAAATAATATTGTTACCAATCAAATAGTTTCAGCTATTAATAAAAGATCTTGTGTGATCAATTAGCTCATTGGCAATACTGGTTGCCCGATATATTAAGATTTTAAGAAGGAACAGCTTGGGCAGAGTTATACGCACACAAGCTTATCGTGTTGAATCAGGAGTATTGTTAATGACAATCGCGCACAAAGTGCCCTCCTCCTATTGAGTTAACCTTATATGCAAAACAACTAGTCACCGGCAAGCGAGCTTATTAAATTCACCTTCCTGCAGACGAAAAA
>JAWUVN010000099.1:0-29695 GCA_034112345.1 Bermanella sp.
ATACTCACTAGTGAAAGTGCCACCCACAAATACCATGTGGCCGGCTCTTTTAAATATATCACGGCGAATGTGCCCGCTAAAACGGGTACCAGTGCCATGAAACTGCCCATACCCTGCGCACCAATAATCTTTACGGCTTTCACATATAGTAGCATTTGAATAATCGTGGCTAAGAAACCCTGATAAAAGATCTGTAAACCAATTTCAGATAAGCTTGCCTGTTCAATATTTTTAGGTAAAAACACTAAGTAAACGGGCACATAAACTAAGCAGGTAATAAAGGCTAAAGAACAAGTGGCTTGCCAAGGGCTAATATGCCAAATATTAATTAACACTGAATATAAGGCCCAAAAGAACGCGCCGATAACAAAATAGATATCCCCTTCCGGAAATTGCACCATCAAGCTAACTTCTTTAGAAAACAGAAGCACAATCGCAAGAATAATCATCCATAAACCTATGATTTTATTTTTCGACAGCCGATCTTTTATGATGACGATAGATAATATAGATATGAATACAGGGATCAAACCGGGCAGTAATATGCCGCCATGCAGAGCCGAACTAAGCTCAAATCCTTTGAATGCAAACACGGCGTAAGCGAGGCCCCCTATCAAGGCGCTACCAATAAGCTCAATCTTTAATACATTAAAACGATAAAATAGAAGCCAAACCGGAAATAATAATACTGAACAGGTGATATACCGAATAGCAATCACATCATATGGAGTTAATGCACTGATCCCGCCCATTCTAGAAACAAGAATGAACCCAGACCAAATAAGTGCTGCCGCTAATGCACACAATACACCCACTACTTTTTGATTTTGAAACATCGTATTAGCAACTTGATTGAGTATTTCCAAAGAATAACAGTAAATCATCAATCTTAAAGGGCTAATTAGAATGAATAGACTGTTCCTTCAATGAGAAGCCTCATGACAAGAGGTTTTATAAATAACCGATTAAAGCTGCCAAAACTGACACTAGTACCGGCCTCAAGCCTACACCTCGGTTAAAATCACACGATAATAAGATCGCGATTAAATCCAATACTCTTTCCAATGGATTTATCTAACATGCATGGCAACAATAAAGTAGCCAGACATCGTCTGGCTCCTATTTTCGATTATCAAAAAAAACCGAGCATATAGCTCGGAAGTCGTTGTAATTTTAATTTTAATTATTATTAATTCTATAGTAAATACTTTAATCAGATCATAGAGTTACAACATTCAATTTAAATACTGATGTTGTACCTGAAGCCTCATTTTACACAGTAATAAAGTGCCCATTAGTACGATAGGTACTAGCGGTTTCATGTTCACGCAACCCCATCCCCCGTAGATGCTAATAGAGAAGTTAACGATATGTTATTACAAGCATATTTCAACTTCATGACATTTACATGTCAGCCATTTATACTGCAGTGAATTAATTATTTATAAATGGCGAGATACGCATGAAAATTTGGGTTGATGCAGATTCTTGCCCAGTGCCGGTCAAAGAAATGATTTTTAAAGCGGCTAATCGCACTAAAATTCATACTACTTTTTTAGCCAATCATTATATGAAAATTCCACCTTCTCCTTTTCTACAATTTAGTCAGGTAAGTCAGGGATTTGATGTGGCAGATGATGAAATTGTGGCACGATGTGAAGCTGGCGACCTAATCATTACCAGTGATATTCCGCTTGCTGCAGAAGTGATTGAAAAAGGAGGCCAAGCGCTCAGTTCAAGGGGTGAGCTATTTACAAAGGAAAATATAGGAGGTCGCCTAAACATCAGAGACTTCATGGACACAATGCGTTCTAGCGGCATTCAAAGTGGTGGCCCGGCCCCATTAGGCCCACAAGATAAACAAAAATTTGCTAATGAATTTGATAAAATTTTGGCTAAGTCACTTCGCAAATAAGAGTACTTCAATATTTGCGATAACCTGATCCGCTACTAGCGGATCACTTTTGTCTTTTTCCAGTCAGCTATATCTTCTATTGAGAACCCGAACTCACTTAACACCTGCTCTGTATCCGACCCTATGACACCACCCGTATTATGAATCTGTGTGGGCTTACTAATAGGGTTCGATAACTGAGTTAAAACGCCCCCCGGAGTATCTATATCCGAATCGGTAACATCAGATAACCAATTACGTGCTTGTGCATGGGGTTGCTGTGATGCCTCTTTAAAAGTTAACACTGGTTCAACACAGCAATCTAATTGTGCGAACGTTGTTGTCCAGTATTCAAATGACCCTGCTTTAAATTTTTCGCTAATGGCATGTTTAAACTCTGCAACGTCTGCTGCCTTCTGACTGCCTGCTTTTCCAATTAAATGTTTTATTTCTAATGCATTACATAGCTGCATTAAAAATTGCGGCTCAAGGGAACCCACTGACATATAACGGCCATCTGCCGTTTCGTAATAATCATAAAAGCTGCCACCGTTTAACATGGTGCTTTCTGCTTGCGGCTCAACCCCGCCCCCTAACATTCCCGCTGCAAACATGGCGTTCATGCTAAACGTACAATCCGTCATGCTAATGTCTAAGTGTTGCCCATCACCGGTTTGGCTACGCTCAATTACCGCTGCCAAAACAGACATAACCGCATGATGCGAGCCCCCAGCGATATCCGCAATTTGCAGCCCTTGCGGTACCGGTTTTTCTCCTTTGCGGCGACTGTAATCTGCCACACCCGATAACGCTAAGTAATTTATATCGTGACCCGCACGATCTTTTAATGGACCGGTTTGCCCATAACCTGTGATCGAGCAATAGATTAACTTGGGGTTAATAGTTTTTAGAGTTTCATAATCCAAACCCAATCTGGCCATAACACCGGGGCGAAACTGTTCAACCAGTACATCGTATTCAGCCAGCAGTTTATGGATGATGGTTTTAGCATCGGAGGATTTTAAATCCAACGCCATGGCTTTTTTATTGCGGTTAAGATAACTATGGGCCGCACTGTGGCCACTGGCATCTGACGGCGGTAAAGCTCTGACAAGATCGGGACGAGTGGGGCTTTCTATGCGCAAAACATCGGCGCCTAAATCCGCCATCATCAACGTGGCGTATGGCCCTGGCAAAAGGGTTGAAAAATCCAATACTTTCAATGACTTTAGTGGCTGAGTCATGGTGATTCCTAATTCTTATTATTCTAACTATTGGTTTACCATAGCAGGCTTAGAACCTGCTTAGCCATAACACAGTACCTCATTAAGATTGACCAAAAATGCCAGAGTAAACAGAAGGACTAACGTTATCTCATCATTAAACTGTCTAATCCGAGTTTGCTATCGCAGAGCTGGCCTTAGCGTTTAAAGTGGATACTCATGTAAGTATTCTTATCATTGACTGTTTGGCCCCTGTTTTATCCACATTTTCATCTTAGATCCATTGGTAATTAGTAATAACGTGCCTCTTGCGCAATGCCGTGATTTTCGTATGATGTAAATCACTGTGAATATAGGTTCAGTTTTTCATGAGAACATCCACCATTGCCAGCCACTATGTGAGAGCCGCCATTGCAGGCGCGGTTGCACAAGGCCATGACGCCCACGCTATCTTAGAAAAGGCAGGCATTGGCAATGGGATTCTGAATGAACCTAAAGCCCGTGTTTACCCTGATAAGATGGCTAAATTACTGCGCATTCTTGCTTATACACTGCAAGATGAGTTTCTAGGGCATGATGCTAAGCCTTCGACTCACGGCAGCTTTGAGACCTTATGCCAGCTGATATTGCCTTGTGCCACACTCAGAGAAGCGCTGACGCTGGGTACGGCTTATTACAAGCTGTTTGATTTGGCCATTCACACTCAGTTTGAAGAAGACAAGAATGGCGGCATGTTAGTTGTCAGCCAAAATCGTCCCTGCTTGAATCATCAGCATTACCTAATGGAATACCAGCTGGTTCTGTGGCATCGCATTGCGTGCTGGTTAACCGGAAAGCGTATTCCCATAAAAATGGCCGAGTTTTCGTATGCTCGACCTGAGCATGCTGAAGAATATCGCTTGTTCTTTTATGGCCCCCATACCTTTAACCAAGCCCGCACTCAGTTGTCGTTTGATTCGAGTTTTATGGACTTGCCGATTGTTCGTTCTAGAGAAGATCTACCCGAGCTAATGAAGGAAGCCCCTTATGTGTTCTTGGTAAAGCCCAATAATACAGCCAGTATTAATGCTCAAATTCGTCGAATTTTAGAAAATAATTTAGACCCTGAAATGCCGGATTTTGAGTCTGTGGCGTTTCAATTAAATACCAGTACACAAACCTTACGACGCCGCTTAAAAGATGAAGACACTTCTTTTCAAGCTATTAAAGATCAAGTACGTCGAGATCTGGCTATTTATTATTTAAGTGATAATAAACTCAGTATTAACGAGATTGCGCTTAAAGTGGGCTTTACCGAACCCAGCACGTTTCACCGAGCGTTCAAAAAGTGGACCGGCGTAACCCCAGGTGATTATCGTTCGGATAAAACCACAAACAACACGGCCGCTTAATCACTTACCCGCTAAACATTAAATTTTATCTACCATAAATGAATTGGCCAAAGAGTTAGTAAACTTTGGCCACTCATTCACTTTTGGGCCACTTCTTCTGTCGCTTTTGACCATTGAGCAGCTGCCCTCTCACTGCCACACTGAAATTGTGATTTTATTATGACTGCTTTGTTACCCAGTCAATCACTTAGCATAATCAGACTCAATACAATAAAAATCAGAGGCAGATATGATTCAACGTACAATATTCGATAGTGACCTTGAAGGATTCCGCGATACCGTTCGTAAGTTTTTAGAAAAAGAAGCGGTACCATTTCATGCTCAGTGGGAAAAAGATGGGCAAGTAAGCCGAGAGCTTTGGACTAAGGCCGGAGAAATGGGTTTCTTATGTCCTACAGCTCCTGAAGAATATGGCGGTTTAGGTTGCGACTTCAGGTACAGCGCCGTGATTATGGAAGAAATATCAAGATCAGGTTGTTCGGGTATTGGCTGGCCATTGCATAGCGATATTGTAATGCCTTACATTTTAAACTGGGGCACAGAAGAGCAGAAACAACGTTATATACCGAAATTGATCAGCGGTGAGTTGATCAGCGCCATTGCCATGACCGAACCAGGTACAGGCTCTGATTTACAAGCCATTAAAACCACCGCTAAAAAAGATGGCGACCACTATGTATTAAATGGATCAAAAACATTTATTACTAACGGTCAGATGGCCGACCTTGTGATTGTAGTTGCTAAAACCGACCCAACAAAAGGCGCTGGTGGTATCAGCTTATTACTTATTGAAAAAGATATGGCTGGTTTTTCTAAGGGCAGTAACCTAGATAAAGTAGGCATGAAGGCCCAAGACACATCTGAATTGTTTTTTGATGATGTGAAAGTCCCTGTTGAAAACTTAATGGGTGGCAAAGAAGGCACAGGCTTTATGGCCTTAATGCAAGAGCTTCCTCAAGAGCGATTAATTGTTGCCTTGTGTGCACTGGCTGCCTGTCATGCGGCTATTGGTTGGACCAAAGAATACATTAAAGAACGTAAAGCGTTTGGTAAGCCAATTTGTAAATTCCAAAACACACGATTTAAAATGGCCGAGATCATTACCGAAACAGATGCGTTACAAGTTTACACTGACCGCTGCTTAGAATTGCACTTGGATAAGAAATTGACCATACCAACTGCTGCAGGCCTTAAGCAAATCACCACAGACTTGCAGTGCAAGGTAATGGACGAATGTGTACAGCTGCATGGTGGCTACGGCTATATGACAGAATACCCAATTGCCAGAGCTTGGGCCGACAGCCGCGTACAGAAAATATACGCTGGTACCAATGAAATAATGAAAGAAATTGTTGCCCGAGCCGAACTAGGTTAAAAAAAATTTAATCTAACCATAAAAAAAGAGATGCTATGCATCTCTTTTTTTATTTAAGCGTCACGCTTTATCCAGTGAACTGACTCGGCTAAAGCAGCCCTCAACTTAATATATTAATAACACATCAACTGGCTTTACGAGTATGAAAAACAACGGGGCCAGCCAACATTAATTCAACTTCTTCTTTAAGGTCTAAAAAATGGTCATCTGCTA
Source organism: Bermanella sp. (assembly GCA_034112345.1). Classification (GTDB taxonomy): domain Bacteria; phylum Pseudomonadota; class Gammaproteobacteria; order Pseudomonadales; family Oceanobacteraceae; genus Bermanella. The sequence continues at coordinate 6,097 of JAWUVN010000099.1, forward strand.
TTTTCCATTGTGGTCCAACTATTAGCGAAGTATAACGCTCTTGCGCAAACCCTAAAGAATTCTTATTCACCAGCATAGTAATGGCCAATAATGGGCCTACCAACTGCGCATTAGAATCCTGACTGCTGATCAACTCAGTTTGTAACCGACGTAATCGAGTTTCTAGGTCTTGCACGTACGCTTGGTAATCAGAAACATCCATGGTGCTTTTTACTCTATCTATACAACTTAATTTAGAGTGTAGAAGAATATTCGAAGGCTGCTTATGCTCATGAGCATAGAAAGGCACTATATGGGGGAATTGTCACAAAACAAGAAGTATTCTTGCCTTTATAGACCATTTAAATATTTAGAGAAGCCATTCTAATAGCTCTATCAGACTGAATCTTTACTTAAAGCCAGGCTGACAGACTGTGAAAAACAAAAACGAACTCTAAATTAAGGGTATTCAATAGGTTTAATAAATATAAAAGAAGCTGCTTTTAATTCACCTCACTTATTTGAGAGTGATTCAAAAGCAGTTAATTTAGACGTTAACCGTCAGATAAAAGAGAGCGAAGATCAATAATGGCTGCATTCGCTTGTGCAATATACGACACCATTATGAGGGAGTGATTTGCGGTAAACCCAAAGCCTTCACCATTTAATATAATTGGAGTAGACACATCAGCTTGCGTCGCTTCTAGCTCTTCAATTATTTGACTTAAGCTTTCTTTCGCATTTTTCTGAACAAGAACATCATGAAAATCCACTTCAATGGCTCTAAAAAAGTGAAGTAAAGCCCAAGCTGTTCCACGTGTTTCGTAAAAAATATCGTCTATTTTCATCCAGCTTGTAGTTTCGTCAGCAGGCATCTCATTTTTGTTGGCATGCTTAGCAATTCTAGACTGCTCTACACTGGCACTTAGTCTTTGCGATAAAGAACCAAGTCTCGTTTCTACATCTTTAAGCCATTGCCTTAAGTTATCAGCTCTAGGGTAGAATTTAGATCTGTCGGATTCTTCACTATCAAGGCGAAGTATATAGCTGTTCAATTTTCTTATTGCTCGGGCGTATTCACCCTCGCTATCTGGTAATCCCCAAGAGTTGTTGTCAAAGTGAAACTGAGGCTCGCTGATCGAAAGATCCACATCTTCTGAACTCTGGCTTTGGCTTCGACTAAAGTCTTTTCTCATGGCTCGACTCAAGTCACGCACTTGAACCAAAACACCAAATTCCCAATTTGCTATATTGTCCAGCCAAACACCTGGAGGAAAAATATCATTTGTAATATACCCTCCATTTTTATTTAGTAACGAATCAGCCACGGTCATTAAGGTGACAGACATTGCATACCCTGGTGAATTTGGCTTTTGATTTTGCTTTTGATGCTCTTCTGCAACTACGCTAACCACAAAAGGTTCAGGCTCTGAATCCCAATATATGCCTAAAACAACAGCTGATATAAAGTAAACCGACAACAACAATATAAAAGCACGCATCATCCAACCGGCTTCTAAAAAGTTTTCAAATTTTTCACTGACTTTTTTCATGACTGGCCTTTATATCCTAGTTTCATCAACCGCTTAATGATGGTGATGACTATGATCTTGATTACTTTTTTCGGCCATAATAGACACAACCGGAAATTCTAGAGGGTAAGTTTTACCCATTGTATCTGTCAGGGTAATTTGAACGGTTTGACCAGGTGTAAGCGGAGCTTTAAGCCCCATAATCATGATGTGATAACCCCCTGTTTTAAATTCAAAGGTTTGGCCAGCCGCTATTTTCACACTGTCTTCTTTTGCCATGCGCATCACGCCTTTATCATCCTTTGTATGGCTATGATATTCCGCTTTTTTTGCAACAGACGTTGAGGCCGCAATCAATTCAATGTCTTGATCACTTTTGTTGGTTAGCGTGAGAAATGCTGCGGTATTAGGTTGGCCCGGCGGCATGGCTCTAACACGACCATCTGTCATAGCCAGTTGTGCTTGAGAAAGTGCTGAAAGCATGAGAATTGATAAAAATATAAAGGGTTTCATAGACGTCTCCATTAATGATCCCGCTACTATAACAAAATTCTAGCAAATGTAGCGGGTGTTAAATCACGAAACGCTTAATACAAGTGTCTAGCTAATTTACATCGAGACTATAGTGGCTCGGGTTTACCAAAAACATAACCCATCACCCCATCAATACCCAATTTTATTAAGGTGTGCTTCTCGCGCTCAGACTCAATGCCTTCGGCTATACAGAGTACTTGCTGTGCATGAAACACCTGAACCATGCTGGAAACAAAAAAGGCTTGCTCACTTTGCTTATCAATATCTCGAATGAATCGTTTTTCAATCTTGCCTTGATAAAGCGGAAAACGAGCAAGAAACCCAAAACTCTTGCCCGAGGTGCCCACGTGATCAACGCTTAATCTTAACCCTTTCGCGTTCATACTGTGCAGCCACTTCAAGGATGATTCATTCACATAAGCTAAGGTATATTCCCTGCACTCTATTATCAATTTACTTAAAAAAGATGCATCTATTGTGCTCTCAAACCAACGATGAAAGTCTTCGTCATTTAAGCTTTTACTGGATAAATTTACTACCCAATCAACATCATTTTGAGATTCACTGTTTGCTGCGATTTCAAGCCATTTATGCAGCACTAACTGATCAAAGGCAACTGAAAAGTCTAACCGGTCAACCATGGGCCAAAAATACCCAGCTAATAAGGCATCGCCTTCAGTTTGTGTCAGCCGACAATGCACTTCTTTCTGTATAAGCTTACCATGCACATCAAAAACATCCTGACCATAAAGTACAATCTCTTCATTTCTTAATGCTTTGCTAAGACGTTTTTGCCAATGCACCCAGTTTGTTAGACTATGGCTTTCTATTTCACCAATTAAAATATCATGCTGACCCGCATGAGCTCTCTCCATCAATATGTCTAACTGGTGCTTAATACTAGATGGCGCAATTACCTTGCTAATCGGTAAACTGACGATACCTAATGAAACTTGGTAATGCTGAACATGAGACAGCTGGCGCACCGTATTAGCCAAATTCTCCATACGCTTCTTACTACCATGGTCTAACGTATCAGGCCTGAATATCCAAAACTCTCCTCCTAGCCTCGCGATACAAACATGCTCATGGTTTAAACTTGACTCAGTTTTAAGCAATAGCGCTATTTGCATAATTATTTCATCTACTTGAGACTTACCATGCTGACTATTAAGTTCTGTTAAATTATCAATTCGAATAACCATCATCCAACCAGCTGCAAACGAATCAGGTTTCATCCAATCATGTAAAAAGTGATCCCAACCCTTACGATTATTTAACTCTGTCAAACTGTCATGAAAGTTATCTCGCTGTAGCTGCCTCACCGTTTCACCGTGAGCAACAAAGCTGGCCTGAAGGCGATCACTTAAATGATTCATGGCTCGAACTAAGTTCTTTAACTCTCTTGCCTTGGGCTCTTTGGTGATGTGCAAAAACTGATTAGCTGCCAGTTTATCGGCTAAATCTGAAACCTGTTTGAGCGGTTGTAACTGCCATAATAATAAAAGCCTTATTACGTACACAATAATAAACAACATCAGTGCAAACCATGCAGTTTCTGCTTTCACCGAAGCCCACATTTGCTGATAGGCCAGCCCTGGATGCATTTGTACCTGCAAAAGACCCAGCTGATTCCAGCCTTGTGTGACAAATGCTTCGGAGTAACCACTTTTTAGTGTCAGAAACCGAGAAAACCAAGCAGGCACTGAATTTTTTAAATGCAGTGCAGATGTACGCATAATCGCTGCGGTGTCATCTATATAATCAAAGCGTATGTGCAAGTATTGACCACGATCAAATACCACATCAATCATGGACTTTAATGAGGCATTGTCTTTAATTTGAGCATTATGGGTCAAAGTAAGCGCCAAGGTGGTAGCGGTTTCTTCTGCCCTAACAGCCAGTTGCTGATCAAAGTGCGTGCGTAACTGGTAAATATTGAGCAGTAAATTACCACCCATCACCAATAGCATCAAAATGCTGATACCAAGCGCCAGTTGCCTACGAATACTCATTAAGTAAAAACCCTTATGTATTTATTATAATTAATACTGCAAATTACCCGCCAGCTTACTGCCAAAACTTTCAGCTGCCCCATCTCTATCGCCCTAATTTTGGCAGTTGAAGCCATGGCGCCATTTTTTGCTTATCCATTCTAAGCAATAAATCCATCCACATATTTAAACGATTTGGGTCGCCAATGCGGATGCTACTGCCCTTCATTCTTTCTAACCACATACCCAAGCCATTAAAACTATACACTGGAGATAAATCCCGACGCTTACTAGCGGGTAATATTTTAGAGGTTAAGTTGTCTAATATAAGTGGAACCGAACGCGGTGATTCATAATAGGCTAGAACCATATGCGCCTGATTTAATTTAAGTGCCTTTACATACATGATGCGCAACTTCACCTCTTGAACACCGGCCTGAATCAAAGAAAAATACTTAGCGATAACAAAATCTTCGCAATCCCCAGCTTTGGTCCCCAAACTTTCTAGTGGTGTAGCCCAGTAATCTTCTTGATTCCAATGCTGCGCATCGCTAGTGAATGTGATCTTTTTATTAAAATATGTATTTATCTGCCTTAGCTTCTCAAGGTCCTTGACCTGTCTAGAGCCCCCCACTAACTCTCCCCAGCTATTTAATTGCCGTTCGATACCTTCGCCGTAAGTTTTTTTCGCCAATGCTAATAATTCGGGACTAATTAGATTCAAAGGCACTTGAGCGAATACCAGGCACACCAATGCACTGAGCATAAATGGTATTAAGCGCTTTTTAGCTAACTTGGTCTTATGCAGGTACACTTTCATGCCCAATTTAGAAATATATGCACTTAACTATAGGTGAGTTGAGACATTCCGCTTAGCAATCCTAAACTGATTAATGCTATTTTTTACGACTATTCGAATCCTGATTCGCTGGGGAATATGCCAAGTTCATAATTTTCATCTAATAATGAAGCTATTTGAATCAATAACGCCAATCCAATAAGCCTCTACCTACAGCCTCCATGCAAAACATTCGCGATAGTAAGGCAGCAAACCATCAAAGCTCTCTAAGCAAATAAAAACAGCCACCGCTATATGCAAGTTGAGATCAATAAAGATTAACGTACGGTCATCAACCCACTGCTCATAAGGGCTGTGACGCACACTTTGTTTTTAACACCTTGGTTCATAACCACTGTAGACAGCCTCTCCCCCTTTAAGGCAAACTAGTTAAAATTATGACTAAATAGCGTATCCATCATGGCATCTATCCTTGTATTACACGGTCCAAATTTAAATCTCCTTGGCACTCGTGAGCCAGAATTATATGGTGCAGAGACACTTGATGACGTTAACCAACTGCTCACCACAAAAGCGCAACAAGCTGGTCACCACTTATTAAACTTTCAAAGTAATGCAGAATACGAATTAATCGAACGGATTCACGAAGCGCGTACTGAAGGTATTGATTTTATTATCATCAATCCAGCGGCCTTTACTCACACCAGCGTAGCGCTTCGCGACGCCATATTAGGCGTTAGCATTCCATTTATTGAAGTTCATATATCTAACGTGCATGCCCGCGAAGAATTTCGCTCACACAGCTTTTTCAGCGATGTGGCAATTGGCGTGATTTGCGGCCTAGGCATACAAGGCTACGAGCTTGCGTTGCAAGCAGCATTGAATCAATTAGAGAAATAAGCACTTATGGATATTCAACACATAAAAGAAATGATTGCTTTAATGGAAGCATCTTCTCTGACTGAACTAGAAGTATCGGAAGGCGACACAAGTATTTGCCTGAAGCGACAACCCGCGGGACAAGTAATGGGGCAACCTAATTCCGCTGTCGCCACCTCTACTGAAACTCCAGACGAACCAAAACCCATCAATAAAGGTCATGTGGTTAAATCACCAATGGTGGGTACCTTTTATGCCTGCCCATCACCTAGCTCACCGGCCTTTGCTGAAGTGGGTAAGCCCGTGAAAAAAGGGGACGTAATTTGCATCATTGAAGCCATGAAAATGATGAATCAAATTGAAGCCGATAAATCTGGGGTGATTGAAGCCATATTAATAGAAGATGGAACCCCTGTTGAATTTGATCAAGCGCTGTTTACCATTGTCTAATCTGTTGAAGACCTGTTATCCATTTAATTATTTACAAGGCATGGAATGAGCACACTGATTAATAAAGTTGTCATTGCCAATCGTGGTGAAATTGCACTGCGCATATTACGTGCCTGCAAAGAACTGGGCATTGCCACCGTCGCAGTACATAGCTCTGTTGATCGTGACTTAATGCATGTTCGTCTTGCTGACGAGAGCGTATGTATTGGCCCTAATCACAGTAAAGACAGCTACCTGAACGCCGCGGCTATTTTAAGTGCTGCGGAAGTAACTGATGCCACCGCCATTCATCCCGGCTATGGCTTTTTAGCTGAACGGGCTGATTTTGCCGAGCAGGTAGAAGAGTCTGGCTTTAAATTCATTGGACCAAGTGCTGCTGTCATACGCATAATGGGCGATAAGGTCGCAGCCCGCGACGCCATGAAAAAAGCCGGCATTCCCACCGTCCCAGGCACTGGCGCTATAACTAAAGATACCGATATAAAAAAACTAGCTGAAGAAATTGGCTACCCCGTTATCATTAAAGCCGCCGCTGGTGGCGGTGGACGCGGCATGAAAGTAATCAATAGTGAAGCAGCACTTTCAAATGGAATTTATCTAACACAAAGCGAAGCCAAAGCGGCTTTTGGCAGCGATAAAGTTTATTTAGAAAAATTTCTAGAAACACCGCGTCATATTGAAATCCAAATTTTATCTGATGGTAAAGGACACACGGTTCACCTTGGTGATCGTGACTGCTCTATCCAGCGTCGCAATCAAAAAATAATCGAAGAAGCGCCAGCACCTAACATTCCGCAGAAACAGCGGGACAAAATCGCCAAGCGCTGTATTCAAGCCTGTAATGATATTGGCTACGAAGGCGCTGGTACCTTTGAGTTCTTATATCAAGATGCTGAATTTTATTTCATTGAAATGAATACGCGTATTCAAGTAGAGCACCCTGTTAGCGAGATGGTTACAGGCATTGATATAATAAAAGAACAACTGCGCATTGCGTCAGGCTTAGGCATTTCATTCAAACAAAGTGACATCGTAATTAAAGGCCATGCCATCGAGTGTCGGATTAATGCTGAAGACCCCACTACATTCACTCCTAGCCCAGGTACCGTGGACCAATTCCACACCCCTGGTGGCTTTGGTATTCGAGTGGATTCTCACCTATATAATGGCTATAGTGTGCCGCCTTATTATGACTCTCTTGTGGCCAAGATAATTAGCTACGGAGATGACAGGGAAAGCGCGCGATTACGCATGCGCAATGCTTTAGATGAAATGGTCATTAGCGGAATAAGAAGCAATATTCCGCTGCAACAAGACCTCATTAAAAGCTCAGAATTTAAGCAAGGCAGTGTCGATATACACTTCCTAACCAAACGATTAGCAAAATAGTACAAAGCTACTTTGCCAACAATTAATAATAGACAGTAGAAAGAAGTCACTTAGCTATGCCATGGATCCAAGCCATAATTGAAGTACCGTCAGAGCAAACTACCGAGCTTGAAGACTTATTGATGGCCATTGGCGCGCAAGCCGTGCCCATGCGCGATGCGACCAACCAGCCTATATACGAACCAAAGATTGGCACAACCCCCCTTTGGAGCACAGTGACTTTAATTGCCTTATTTGATGCAGAGCAACCGCTTGAACTTCAAATGAAGCAACTGGCAGCCCTGTATGAATCAGAATATGAACAAGCTTTCCCAAGCTATAAACTCGAACTCGTTGAAGACAAAGACTGGGTAAGAGAATGGATGGATCAATTTAAGCCGATGCCGTTTGGTGAACGCCTTTGGATTTGTCCAAGCTGGCTAGAACCTGAAGACCCTAATGCCATCAACCTAAAACTTGATCCCGGCTTGGCATTCGGTACCGGTACACACCCAACAACATCTATGTGCTTAAAATGGTTAGACACTGCAGATACCACCGGCAAAACCATTTTTGATTTTGGTTGCGGCAGTGGCATATTAGGCATTGCAGCCATGCTACTAGGCGCTAAGTCGCTAGTGGGTATCGACATTGACCCTCAAGCTGTATCCGCCAGTATTGAAAATGCCGAACGCAATCAAGTAGACCCTAGCACCGTATCTTTTCACTTACCTGAAGATGCTCCTACCGTCCAAACTGATATTGTATTGGCTAACATTCTAGCCGGGCCCTTAGTTGAACTAAAAGACTCAATACTGTCTTATTTGCTACCCGGCGGGCACTTGGTATTATCTGGCATACTGGCCAGCCAAGCACAAAATGTAGCTAAGGCGTATGAACAAGAATGCAACATTATCAGCATTAACGAAGACGACGGCTGGGTAAGGATTCACGCCCAATCAAAAGCCTAATAGATTAATAGAGGCTCGCAATTTAAAGCGCCATGGAAAAAACAAAAATAACAAGATGCCCCAAATGTGACACCACATTTAAGGTCACTCCAACTCAATTAAGCGTTGCCAAAGGTGCGGTGCGGTGCGGCGCCTGTCTGCATGTTTTTCGAGCCAGTGATTACTTTCAAGGTCCAAAAGCAGACAACCCGCCTCAAGACGATCGCACTCAGGATATGTTCTCTGAGCCTTTATTTGAAACGCCTGCAGACCAATCCTCTTTAGCTCCAGACGAACCTGATTACACCATCGATGATGATGACGGCTTAATTCATGATGATATGGAAGAAGATGGCGGGCTAATTCACGACGATATGCATAACGGTGGCACAAAAATAAAATCTGCTGATATTAGCCAAGATTTTTTATCGATCAATCCAGACAAAGCCACTGACCCATTTTTTAGTGATGGCGATGACGTCGTGGTCACCGTTGAAGAACAAAGGCAAGACGACGAATCATGGGCACAAGCACTACTAAATGACAGTGAAGACGAAGAAGTCACTCAGTCCGTTACGCCAAAAAAGGTGTTACCGAAGGTTCACTCCAAGCCTTTTAGCTATATAGAAGTCGATCCTCTTGATTTAAGCCTGCCTGAAAGGCGCAGTACAACAAAACTATGGCTAGGGATATTTAGCTTTAGCCTACTTATACTTACCTTAATGGCTCAATTGGCTTACTTTAATTACGACCAATGGTCTCGACAAGAAAGCATGCGCCCATGGTATCAACTGGCTTGTGATCAACTGGATTGCACTCTGCCATCGACTTATGACCTTAGTAAAATTCGCACCACAACGAGTCCTAGAGTCAGTTCTCACTCAAAATATCAAGACGCCCTAAGCGTTGATGTATTGTTTATGAACCACGCCAGTTTCGAACAAGCATTCCCCAGGCTTGAACTGACATTTACAGACCTGAATGAAAAAACCATTGCTCATCGGTTATTCACACCTGATGAGTACCTTGCAGGCGAAGCAGCCGGTTTAAGTTTAATGCCAATACAGACACCCATACACATCGCACTGGAAATTAAAGACCCTGGCGCAAAAGCCAATAATTACCGAGTTCGATTCTTAGCACCATAAAGGTTCAATACGCATTTATTTTTAAAATTTCCATCTAAATAAATGCGTATTCGACACAAAATGTCCATACAAAAGCTTGACTCTTATTTTTTTTATTTGCTGAAAAAATAATCAATAAAATAGATCAATTCTCACCCTGTCAAGACTTTCCCCCCATGTACTTTCCGAGTATCATAGCCGCCCCTTGCTAGAGCAAAAAACAACCAACTTGTCGCACATGTTCCATATTGGCCCGTACCAAATTGATACACCCCTGGTGCTTGCACCCATGGCAGGTGTGACCGACCGTCCCTTTAGGCAGTTATGCCGAAAACTTGGGGCTGGATTGGTTGTGAGTGAAATGATCACAAGCGATGTGAACTTATGGAATAGCCGTAAGTCGCAAACGCGACTAGATCATCAAGGTGAAATAGACCCTATCTCTGTTCAGATAGCAGGTGGGGATCCTGAAATGATGGCAAATGCAGCTATCATGGCAGTTAAGCACGGGGCCCAAATTGTTGATATCAACATGGGCTGCCCTGCTAAAAAAGTTTGTAACAAAGCCGCTGGCAGTGCATTAATGAAAGATGAAGTACTGGTTAAAGACATCTTACAAGCCGTTGTTGGCTCAGTAGATGTTCCCGTTACTTTAAAAATGCGCACTGGCTGGGCGCCAGAACATAAAAATGCTCCCACGCTCGCCTTACTAGCCGAGCAGTCGGGCATTGCGGCTTTGGCTATCCATGGTAGAACTCGAAGCTGTGGATACAAGGGTGCCGTTGAATACGACACCATAAAAACAATTAAGCAACAGGTAACCATTCCAGTATTGGCAAACGGTGATATTACAACACCACAGCAAGCCAAACAGGTTTTGGATTACACGCAATCTGATGGCGTAATGTTGGGCAGAGCAGCTCAAGGACGTCCTTGGATTTTTAGAGAAATTCAGCACTTTTTGAATACAGGCCAACTGCTTGCAGCGCCTAATTTACAAGAAGTAAAAAACATATTAATAGACCATATTTTGGCCTTATATGATTTTTACGGTGAGTTTATGGGTGTGCGAATAGCACGCAAGCATGTTGGCTGGTACCTTCAGGCTCACGACGAAAACAGAGATGTACGTCGACAGTTTAATAAACTGGAAACACCTGAAGAACAAATAACCTTAGTTAATATTTTTTTTAGTCAATCTATGGGCAAGGAAACAGCGGTATGAGTACCCACGAATCACAAGTGGCACATGTGGCACACAATGAAAACTCTGCAGACAACGTACAGTTACCTTCAGAGAATACGCAAACTTTACGTGACAGCGTTGAAAAAGCACTTGAAAGCTATTTCGCGCAACTAGACGGTCAACCCGTTACTGAAGTTTACGACCTAGTTTTATCGGAAGTTGAAGCGCCTTTGCTAGAAGTAGTAATGCGCTACACTAAAGACAATCAAACCAAAGCAGCTGTACTGCTAGGTTTGAACCGCGGAACATTGCGTAAAAAACTAAAGCAATACGGCATGCTTTAGGTCTTAACCGACACCATACCAAGACGCTGCTTATGCAGCGTCTTTGCATTTAAACCATCAAATAACTGACTATATAATCAATTATGGCATCAGCAATCACTCCAGTACGTCGCGCCCTTATCAGTGTCTCTGATAAATCAGGCATCGTTGAATTTGCAAAAGCTTTAGCCGCTAAAAATGTAGAGATTCTTTCTACTGGTGGTACCTATAAGCTACTTTGCGACAGCGGTGTAAGCGCTGTAGAAGTATCCGATTACACCGGTTTCCCTGAAATGATGGATGGCCGTGTAAAAACTCTGCACCCAAAAATTCACGGTGGCGTTCTTGGCCGTCGCGGACAAGATGATTCAGTTATGGCCGAACACGGCATTAACCCAATCGATCTTGTTGTAGTAAACCTTTACCCGTTTGAAGCAACAACTGCTAATCCTGACTGCACACTACCTGATGCAATTGAAAATATTGATATTGGCGGCCCAACCATGGTTCGTTCTGCCGCTAAAAACAACGCGCATGTGGGCATTGTTGTTAACGCTTCAGATTACGATACTGTATTAGCCGAGCTAGACCAAAACAACGGCCTGACTTATAAACTGCGTTTTGATTTAGCCTTAAAAGCATTTGAACACACAGCAGCTTACGATGGCATGATCGCAAACTACCTTGGCCGTATTAACCAAGAAGCTGAAGAATTAAGTACTGATGACATGGGTCTTCTCCCACGCACATTTAATACTCAGTTTATTAAAGCTCAAGATATGCGTTACGGTGAAAACCCACACCAAAAAGCGGCGTTTTATAAAGAAGCGGCTCCAAAAGAAGCCTCTATCTCTACCGCTGTTCAGGTTCAAGGCAAAGAATTATCTTTCAATAATGTAGCAGATACAGATGCTGCATTAGAATGTGTTAAATCTTTTGTAAAGCCAGCTTGTGTAATTGTAAAACACGCCAACCCTTGTGGTGTTGCAGTTTCTACAAACGGCATTAAAGAAGCTTACGACCTAGCGTTTGCTACTGATACTGAATCTGCTTTTGGTGGCATCATAGCATTCAACCGCGAGCTAGATGGTGACACGGCAGCTTCAATAGCTGAGCGTCAATTTGTTGAAGTGATTATTGCCCCTTCAATTAGCGCTGATGCAAAATTAGTATTAGCGCCAAAGAAAAATGTTCGCGTTTTAGAAACTGGCGAATGGGCACCTGAACGTTTAGAAGCATTTGACTTTAAACGTGTGAACGGAGGCTTGTTAGTTCAAGACCGCGACAACGGTATGATCACAGCTGATGATCTACAAGTTGTAACTAAGCGTAAGCCTACAGAAAAAGAAATGCATGATCTTATCTTTGCATGGAAAGTAGCAAAATACGTTAAATCAAATGCGATTGTTTATGCTAAAAACCGTCAAACGGTTGGTGTTGGCGCAGGCCAAATGAGTCGCGTAAACTATGCACGCATTGCCGCAATTAAAGCTGAACATGCAGGCTTAGAAGTTCAAGGCTCTGTAATGGCAAGCGATGCATTTTTCCCATTCCGTGACGGAATTGATAATGCAGCCAAAGCAGGTATTGCTGCTGTTATTCAGCCTGGCGGCTCTATCCGTGATGAAGAAGTTATTGCAGCAGCTGATGAAGCCGGCATGGCTATGGTATTCACTGGCATGCGTCACTTTAGACATTAATTGTTAATTCAGGGTTGATTTTTCCTACCTAGCTGGGTGCAAACCTATACCCAGCTAGGTGGGAAAAATTTTACCCCGTTACAATTTAAAAAAGCCGTAAATTATGTTTACGGTTTTCTGGTTTTTAAAAACCAAACGTTATTCCGAACTTAAAAGGGTGATGGATTAGTAGCTCTTACTAAGGCAAACACTTTAAAGAACTGCTCTTGGCCTAGCCAACCAGTACTTTTGAAAATGTTTAGCACAGTAAGGTTACTTAAATAATGCCCCTCAAGGATATTATTATGATGAATGTATTAGTTATTGGCGGTGGCGGTCGCGAACACGCCCTAGCTTGGAAAGCCGCTCAAAACCCTTCTGTTGAAACGGTTTTTGTTGCACCTGGTAATGCAGGAACAGCCATTGAAAATAAATTAAAGAATGTTGAAATTGATATTCTAGATTTTGAAAAGCTGGCTACGTTTGCTAAAGAAAATAATTGCGAACTGACTATTGTTGGCCCTGAAGCTCCATTGGTTGAAGGCGTTGTTAACTTCTTTGAAGAAAAAGGATTAAAAGCGTTTGGCCCATCAAAAGGCGCGGCACAACTTGAAGGTTCAAAAGCCTTCACAAAAGATTTTTTAGCTCGTCACAATATCCCTACAGCGTTCTACCAAAATTTCACTGAAGTTGAACCTGCTCTGGCTTACATCGATAAAATCGGTGCACCTATCGTTGTTAAAGCTGACGGTCTTGCCGCTGGTAAGGGTGTTATCGTTGCGGAAACAATTGAGCAAGCAAAAGATGCAGTGAAAGACATGTTATCTGGTAATGCTTTTGGCGAAGCAGGCTGTCGCGTCGTTATTGAGGAATTCTTAGCCGGCGAAGAAGCCAGCTTTATTGTTATGGTAGACGGTAATAATATTTTACCAATGGCGACTAGCCAAGATCATAAGCGTGTTGGTAACGGCGATACAGGTCCTAACACTGGTGGCATGGGTGCTTACTCTCCTGCTCCCGTTGTAACGCAGGAAATTCATGACCGCGTAATGAAAGAAGTGATTGTGCCGACAGTTGAAGGTATGAAAGCAGAAGGTAATGACTACACTGGATTCTTATACGCTGGCCTAATGATTGATGCTTCTGGCACACCGAAAGTAATCGAATACAACTGTCGCTTTGGTGATCCTGAAACGCAGCCTATCATGATGCGTATGCAGTCTGACCTAGTTGACCTTTGTTTAGCGGCATTTGAAAAAGATGGCCTTGCTGGTAAAACAGCTAAATGGGATTCTAGAGCTGCTATCGGCGTTGTGGTTGCAGCAGGTGGTTACCCTGAAGCTTACAACAAAGGTGATGTTATTAGTCTTCCTGCTGTACAAGCTGACAATGAAAAGGTGTTCCATGCAGGCACCAAGCTGAATGCTGCTGGCGAAGTTACAACTAACGGTGGTCGTGTACTTTGTGCAACTGCTTTAGGGAACACCGTAACGGAAGCTCAAAAACAAGCCTATGAGCTAACATCTAAAATTAGTTGGAAAGACAGTTTTTATCGTACCGACATTGCGTACCGCGCAATTGCTCGCGAACAAGGTAATAGCTAAGTAAACGATAAAAAGTAAGCCCGCTTAAATGCGGGCTTTTTTATGCGCCTCTAGTAAGCCATATCAGCCTGAGCGCCATACTTTCCTTTAGTTAGCGCTTTCATATACTATAAACACTTAATATTTCACTAGATTAATCAATATGCTTCGCACTGCTTTATTACTCATTGGGTTTCTATTTATTTGGCTGCCGGCGCAGGCAAGTTCAGTGCTAATAAGCAGTAAGGTGCAACCTAGCAGTATTATACTAGCCACAGGTCCCATTAAAGTTACGCTTAACAACAGCATCCAATGGCTAGAAGCCAATCATCTAAATTTAAGTCTTGCCCAATTAGAGTCCAGCCAAGATTCTGTTTTTAAGAGTGTTGATCAAGGCGCTATACTAACCGGCGACCAAGTTTATTGGGTGCGGTTTAGAATCATTAACCCTCTGAATGATAATATTCCATTGGCGCTATCCTTAGCTTCAAAGAATTTAATTATTGAAGCTGCTTACACCAAAACCTCTGACACCTGGGCCTATTTGACCCAAATTGATCCCAACACACGGTTAACAGGACATGCGTCAGCAATATTAACGTTTGATGGGTTAACAGATAATTGGATTTATTTAAGAATAAAAGCTGAATCAACGACAAAGCTTGATGCAAAACTCCAAGACTTATCTCATCACGCCAATGACCTTAGTTTTTACCAACAATTAATCGGTGCATCGATTGCGGTTATTTTCATGATAATCCTACTGCATCTTATGGCCATTAAATTTGATCCTCATGTACGTCACTATCTAACGATATTCATGGCCATTACTGTCGCTATATTTATAAGCAGCCATTCTCCCAATCCTTTTTTACCTGATTGGCTAATGTCACTAAGTAGTTTGAGTCCTTGGTTTATTGCATCAGCACTGGCTTTATCCAGTTTTGATAATGAGACCTACAAACAAAAAACGTTATCCAACATAAGTTTTTTTACTGCTCTATCTCTAGCTTTGATTGCTTTGATATTAATTAAAACATCTTATACAACATTATTATTTATCAGCTTAATACCCGCCGCCTACGCCGCCTATAATGTAAGAAAGGTCAGTGCCAGCTTATTAATTGCCTGCATTATTTTTATCATTAGTTGTAGCTGGCAAGGACTTTATATCATCAGACCGAATATCGTTTTCTCACCTTCTAGTATGCATGAGGTGTATGGGTTTGTGGCGACAGTATTATTTGCAAGCATCAGTATTATCATGCCCTATTTTCACAAACTGACTGCACGGGAAGCTCCTGCAGCCAAGGGAAATGACTCTACGTTCTTGTCAAAACTCAGCCATGACTTTAGAACCCCAATGAATGGTGTTCTGGGCATGGCTGAACTTTTAAAAGATACCCCTTTGAGTCAGCAGCAACGTAATTTTTTATCAACAATAGAGCAATCTGGTCACGACCTATTACGTTTAATTAATAGAGTGAGCGACCTAGGCAAAATTCAATCCGGTAAAATACAGCGACAAAGTCAATCATTCGACTTAATTGAACTTATAGAGAAAACAATTGAAAGACACACGCCGCTCTCCGAACAGAATCATGTGGAAATTATTTTAAATATTGATCCTAATATATCTGATCATATTCAATGCGATGAAGAACGATTGGCGACTATTCTAGATAATTTAATACTTAATGCATTAAAGACCACCGAGAACGGTGAGCTAGAAATAAGAGTTCATTGGATTGATAACAATAAGCAAGACCAGCTTCTGTTTAAAGTAAGAGACTCAAGCCAAGGCATTAACCGAGATACGCTTAAACGGATCTTAAGCGGCCAAAGCCTAGTGAATACCTCATCATCAGAAATCGTAAACACTGAGTTTGGATTGCTTTTAAGTAAACACCTAGTTGAGGCCTTACAGGGCGCCTTTTACATAGAAAGTAACCCAAACATTGGCACAACCATTCGCTTTTCAATGCTTGCAACGCCTGACCATTCTCAAGCTCCCTTAATACAATCCAATGCATTAAATGGTCTTTCAATACTGATTGTGGATGATAACAGTACATTTAGAACCGTCATCCAAGAATATGCTGATTCATGGGGGGCTCAAGCTGATGCCACCTATAACGGAAAAGAAGCATTGGCATTACTGCGAAATCATAAGACCACCGAAAACCCCTATGACATCATGTTAATCGACCAAGATATGCCGATTATGAATGGCTTTCAATTGGCAACCAAGATGCAAGATGACCCTGATATCAATCAAAATATCATAAAAATAATGCTGACAGGTACAGGGATAACCAGTCAGCACAATATGGTGCTGGATTCCGGTATCCATCAAGTGATTACTAAGCCTGTTACGCCCAGAGCTTTACAAGCCATACTGGCCAAACACATCAACATTAGAGATACTACTAAATCAAAATAGACTGACCTCAATCATACTTACGGGCATTCAGTGCATGCATCGAAGCCCGATACTGAGTAAAATACGATAAACACCTTGAGTACATCCCTATGCGTTCACTATCTCCTTTGGATTACTTCATTTCTCATATTGATAATAGTATGAAGACACTGGTACCTAAAGCTGCCAGCCCTCACCGCATTTCACCTGCCGTTAACGTTGATGAGCAGGCTTTATCTGACACCGAAAAACAGCATGCTGCTGGTTTAATGAGAATTAACCATACTGGTGAAGTATGTGCTCAAGCTCTGTATCAGGGGCAATCACTCACTGCTCGATTGCCGTATGTAAGAGAAGCGATGGAAGAAGCCGCTGAAGAAGAGATAGACCACTTAGTGTGGTGTGAGCAGAGGATTCATCAGCTTGGTGGACGTACCAGCATCCTTAATCCAGCCTTTTACGGGTTATCCTATAGCATTGGCGCATTGGCAGGCACATTAGGCGACAAATGGAGCTTGGGCTTTGTGGCTGCAACCGAAGACCAAGTCTGCGCGCATCTTAAAAGCCACTTAGTTGAACTGCCTAAGCAAGACAATAAAAGTAAAGCTATCTTAAATGTGATGCTAGAAGATGAAGAAAAGCATGCCACTGTGGCACTGGAAGCTGGAGGGGTTAAATTCCCCGCTCTGATTAAAAATGCAATGACCCAGTTATCAAAGGTTATGACGGCAACCACATACCGCTTATAAGCGCTCTGTATCTTGATTCATGGGCTTAAATTAAGCGCAGTTAACAGCCAAGCGGACTAAAGCTCAATACCAACTTATTCAGCCCGCTGACTTAAAGACATTAATTAAACCGTTTCACCCAATTGAACCACTTCGTGGTCATGAGTAATATCTACACCAGCGGCTTCTAACATAATACTTGCAGAGCAATACTTTTCAGCTGATAAAGCAACCGCCCGCTTCACTTGAGCCTCTTTCAACTCATAACCTTTTACAATGAAATGTAGGTGGATCTTAGTAAATACACTAGGCACCGCATCCGCGCGCTCAGCTTCAATTTCAGCGACACAATCCACCACGTTTTGGCGAGATTTTTTTAAAATACTCATCACATCAAACGCGCTGCAACCTCCTAGGCCCATCAATAACATCTCCATAGGGCGCACACCCAGATTACGGCCACCATGATCTTCTGGACCATCCATAATCACTGAGTGGCCACTGCCCGACTCAGCAAGAAACATGGCATCTTGTACCCATTTAATACGTGTTTTCATATTCTTAGCTCTAAAATTTAATAACGGAGATTACCACATGCGACCATAGATACAGAAGATTTGCGGCCCGCACGATCGCAATAAAGCACCAGACTAAGTAGGACACAGTTCCCATATTGGAACAATATCTGGTCAAAATTAGCTCATTCTAATTAATGGTATTCACCTAACCCCACAATTAGGTGCATAATGATGCAGCATTTAATGCTATAAATAATAACGAAATCAAGGTTTGATGATTTAGGTTTAAATATGAATATAGGGCTCCGTACAGATCGACATAAGCATTTAGACTATTTCTTGTCTCAATGTCACCGTCGTCGCTACCCGGCACGCAGCACCATCATTTACGCCGGTGATAAAAGTGACTCCCTTTTCTACATCATTAAGGGATCGGTAACCGTAATCATTGAAGATGATGACGGCCGTGAAATGATAATGGCTTACTTGAATGAAGGCGATTTCTTCGGTGAAATGGGCTTGTTTGATGAAGTAAGCCCACGCAGTGCTTGGATTAAAGCAAAGATAGAATGTGAAGTAGCCGAAATCAGCTACAACAAATTCCGAGACATCAGTGCACAAGACCCAAAAATACTCTATTTTATTGGAGAGCAAATGGCTACCCGCTTGCGTAAAACAACACGTAAAGTAGGTGATTTAGCATTTTTAGATGTAACTGGTCGAGTTGCTCGTACCTTGCTTGATTTAAGCCAAGAACCCGATGCAATGACTCATCCAGACGGCATGCAAATTAAGATCACTCGACAAGAAATTGGTCGGATTGTGGGCTGCAGCCGAGAAATGGTAGGTCGCGTTTTAAAAGCTTTAGAAGAACAAGGCCTGGTAAATGTAAAAGGCAAGACCATGGTGGTATATGGTGCACGCCAAGCCGCAACCTTGCCATTACGAAAAGGCTTCGAATAAACATACGTTCTATTAAGATAGGTTTCGTTGCCATAACACATGGTAACGAGGCCCAGTCTCAACTTCACCATACTTACTCTCCACCAACACAATTCGATTAAACCTGAGCTTTAACGGCTCAAACTCCGCCCCTTCTTCAAAAGCTCGTTCAAGTTTCTGCATGCGCTTTTTATGACACAAGCTAACGTGCGGACGAAACTCATTATAAGTTCGCCCTGCCTTAATAAGTATGCTGCTTTCTAACTTGTCTAATAATAATTCAAGGTTCTTGTTCAGCAAACCTTCGACAACCCAAAAGTTGGCATTTAGCGAATCTGGAAAATCACCTAAATAATTAGCCTGCCATTTCACAGCATCAATAAAGTCACATGTATCCAACTCATGAATTAAATACTCAATCTGAACATTGCTTCTATCCCCTAAAAAATGAAGGGTCATATGAAGATCTTCTGAATGATGCCACCCCTCTCGATGATCCATTAAACCCTGAAGCGCAGCAATCGAAGCCGTATCTGGCATTAATGCAATAAAAACTCTCATAGCGAGCCTCAAATCTGGGTCTATACTGAAAATAATTGTTATACATATGGCAAATTTATGGAAGACTCAATATTCGCAGCCGAACCGGCTGAGGACTCTAACCCTGTAGAAACTCTATCTCCATGGCATATTTTAGTTATTGATGATGAAGCTGGTGTGCATCAAGTCACCGAGATGGTACTAAGAGACTTTAAATTTGATGAGCGCCCATTAAAAATCAGTAATGCATACAGCGCTAAAGAAGGTTTAGAAATCATGTCTAAGGAAGATGATATTGCCTTAGCCATAGTAGATGTTGTTATGGAAACGGATGATGCCGGATTAGAAGTGGTACGCCGAATCAGAGAGGATTTGAAAAACCATTACACACGACTGGTGTTACGCACAGGCCAACCAGGCCAAGCACCTGAAGAACAGGTCATAATCAATTACGATGTGGATGACTATAAAGATAAAACCGAACTCACCAGCAATAAATTAATCACACTGCTTTATGCCACGCTTCGATCTTATCGAGATATCTGTGTTATTGATCAACACAGGCGCAGCTTAGAGCAGGTTATTCTGTCATCTACAGAGATTTTTGAAACAGATTCACTCGCAACATTTGCGTCAGCCGTTTTGGTTCAAGTATGTAATTTACTTAACTTAAAAGGTGCAATTTTTTATTGCACAAGTTTGAATGAAGACCTCGGTGAAATAGAAGATTACCGTGTATTGGCAGCCACCGGAGATATGGCACAATACCAAACCAAGCATCGAAACGATTTACCTGACCATGTTTTACAGGCATTTGAAAAAGCCCGAAATAATAAACATTCGTTTGTCGAAGGGGATGCTTACACAGGATATTTCACCACCAGTCATGGCAGTGAAAACCTATTATTTGTTTCTATGGCAGAAGACCTTTCTGATATGGACCACCAACTATTAGATATCTACGCTAACAATGTGGCCATCACTTATGAAAACCTGTTATTAAGTAATGAAATTATCGACACCCAAAAAGAATTGGCTTACATCCTTGGAGAAGCTGTTGAACAACGCTCTAAAGAAACAGGTAGCCACGTTAGGCGTGTTGCAATGTACAGTTACTTACTAGCCAAATTAAGCGGTATAAACGATACCGATGCCGATATCATAAAACTCGCAAGCCCATTACATGATGTTGGAAAAATTGGCATTCCTGATCGAATACTAAAAAAACCCGGAAAATTCGAACCTGAAGAGTGGGAGGTAATGAAAACCCACGCGCAAATAGGTGCTGATCTATTATCAAAAAGTGATAATGAAGTGATCAAAATGGGAAGGATTATTGCTGGCCAGCATCACGAGCGCTGGGAAGGTGGTGGTTACCCCAACAACCTTAAGGGAACAGATATCCACATAGCAGGCCGTATCGCGGCACTCGCAGATGTATTTGATGCCCTTGGATGCAAGCGTTGCTATAAAGACCCCTGGCCTCTAGAAGATATACTTTCTGAAATAGATAAGCAAAAGGGCAAGCACTTCGATCCCGATTTAGTAGAGTTATTGCATGCTAACATTAATCAATTTTTAGAAATACGTAATCAACACCCTGAATAAAAAAAGCCATGATATTTCTATCATGGCTTTTTAGGTTCCCCCTAACTAATTAACAAACTAAGCATCACATATTAAAAAAAAGTTTATTCAATTCAGTGCCAGGATCTTCTGCTCTCATAAATACTTCACCTACAAGAAATGCATTCACATTTTTTTCTCGCATCGCTTTTACATCTCCAACACCCATAATGCCACTTTCTGTTACCAATAATGTGCCTTTTGGCACCTGAGGTAAAAGGTTAAATGTCGTGTCCAGTGTTAAATCAAATGTATGTAGATTACGATTATTAATACCCAGTATTGGTGACGGTAAATCCATTGCACGCTCAAATTCAGCTTCATCATGTGTTTCAACCAACACATCCATACCTAATTCCAATGCACATGCATTTAATTCTGACATTTGCTGATTACTTAATGCTGAAACAATTAACAAAATACAATCAGCACCTAATGTACGCGCTTCAACTATTTGATATGGATCCACCATAAAATCTTTTCTTAACACCGGTAAACTACAAGCCGCTCTGGCTTGTTTTAGGTAGTTATCAGACCCTTGAAAGAAGTCCACATCGGTTAACACCGATAAGCAAGCAGCCCCACCCTTCTCATAGGATTGTGCAATTTCAGAAGGGACAAAATTTTCACGAAGCACACCCTTACTTGGTGATGCTTTTTTAATTTCAGAAATAACAGCTGGTAGTCCAGCTGCTATTTTACTTTCCAAGGCTAACTTAAAGCCGCGTACAGGATCGGCTTCTTTTGCCAGTACAGAAAGCTCATTAATAGATACGTTAGCAGAACGCTCTTTAACTTCTTCCCACTTTCGATCAATGATCTTTTTTAATATTGTTGGAGTATTCATACAGTTTCTATTTTAATAAATTCAATGTCGGTCATTCAGAACATATGCGAGTAAAAGCCGCTAGCTCATTAAGTTTCTCTAACGCTAAACCCGTACTAATTGCATCTTCAGCCATTGCAACACCTTCGGCTAATGACAGCGCTAGGTTAGATGCATAAATAGCAGCCCCGGCATTTAAAGCAATCAAATCTGCCGCTTTTTTACCCGCATCTGTTTCACGCTTACTCAATGCATCTTTAATCAAGGCCAGACTTTCTTCAGCACTATCAACCGACAGCCCTTCTAAGGTTTGTGTTTCAATTCCAAAGTCTTCTGGTGAAACATCGTATACCGATACTTCTCCATCTTTTAATTCTGCTACTCGTGAGCTACCAGACAAGGTTAATTCATCTAACCCATCATAAGCATGCACAACCAAAACATGCTCTGAGCCCAAGCGCTTTAATACGTGTGCAAGTGGCTCACATAAATCACCGTTAAAAACACCCAGTACTTGATTAGGTACAGCGGCAGGATTCGTAATAGGCCCCAACATATTAAAAATTGTGCGTATGGCCAGATCTTTACGAGCACCAATCGCATACTTCATAGCACTATGATGCGCAGGAGCAAACATAAAGCCCACTCCGATATCTTCAACTGCACGGGCCACTTGTTCGGCTGTTAACGTTAAGTTAACACCCGCGGCTTCAAGTACATCAGCACTACCAGTAGTAGAAGACACGCTTCGGTTACCGTGCTTTGCGACTTGCCCACCAGCAGCTGCTACAACAAAAGCCGACGCTGTTGATACATTAAATATATTCGCACCATCGCCACCAGTACCACAGGTATCAACTAGATTATCGCCTTTTACTTCAACCTTGGTCGCTAGCTTACGCATTACACGAGCTGCTGCCGTTATTTCATCAATGGTTTCACCCTTCATTCTAAGGGCAACTAAAAAACCACCTATTTGGGCCTCTGTGGCGCCACCTGTCATGATGGTTTCCATAACAGATGTCATTTCTGATTCGCTTAAATCTTGATTTGTCACTACGGCATTCAGCGCTTGCTTCATATCCATTGTGTGCACCTTATTATTTTAAATTCTAGAGTGTAATTTTTAAAAAATTATTTAGAAGGTCGTGACCATGCTGAGTCAATATGGACTCGGGGTGAAATTGCACACCCTGAATTGGCAGCGTTTTGTGCTGTACACCCATGATCTCTTCAATAGATCCATCTTCATTCTGAGTCCAAGCAGTAATCTCTAAACATTCAGGCAAGGTGGTTTTATCAATCACCAATGAATGATAGCGAGTTGCCGTAAACGGATGCGACAAGCCTTTAAACACGCCTTGGTCTTCATGATACATTTCACTGGTTTTACCGTGCATGACCTTTCCTGCTCGCACAATATCGCCACCAAATGCCTGGGCTATACTCTGATGCCCTAAGCAAATACCAAGAATAGGTAACTTACCAGCGAAATGCTTAATAGCCTCAACAGAAATCCCCGCTTCATTTGGAGTGCAGGGGCCAGGGCTGATCACTAAATGCTCTGGCTTAAGCGCTTCAATTTCTTCAATTGTAATTTCATCATTTCTGACA
>JAWUVN010000100.1:0-12452 GCA_034112345.1 Bermanella sp.
CCTAGGGAGTAAAACCAGGTCAGGCTATCACCAAACTGTAAATAGAATTTGATTTACAACTTTTCATCTAAAATATATTCACGCTCAGGGTCTACAATTACATGACCATTCATCGCTTGTCGACCTAGCAGCATCAAATAATTCATAGAGGATCGATCAGTAAGCGTAATTAGTATATCCCACTGCTCACCACCCAATACAATAGGCGTTTCAATAACGTATCGATTTTGACGTTCACCACTGGAACTTTTTACAACTCTGATATCAACCACTTTAGATTGGCGTGTAACTATTTTATCAACATCATGGATGTCTGGATGAATATCATAAGATATCCACTCGTCGTCATCTTTTCTAAATGGCTCAATATTATCCACATGCAATGAAGAAGTGGTTGCACCAGTATCAACTCGTATATGCAACCCTTCTATCATAAGCCCTGGTAAATCACATTTCTCTAGCGACCCTACCAACATTTTATTCTTCATGACCTACCTGCGTACTAATTTTTTGCTTTCTATTTTTAGGCTTAATGACGATCGCCCGTTGAAATACTAAACTGTTAGGGTAACTCAGAATATCACCTTCCTCCCTTAATATTAATAAATGGAACAAGGTGATTTCTAGAATTTCACCTTCTAATGTTTCAGTATCCTCACGAATCGCAACATGGTCACCTACACGATATGGAAAAAAGAAGAAGATAATGATACTTGCCGTTATATTGCTTAAAATTGACCATTGCGCAAATAGTGCAATGCCAACAACGGCAAATATTGACGATATAACCAGCCCAAATTGCGCATAATTCAATCCAAATACAACCGTCATTAATAATATTGCTGTAATAAAAATGAAGAACTGCAAAGTCTTTTGAATATAAAACATGCGGTCTGTCGATACTTTTTTCTTATTACCTAAGTGCTTAATTGTTTTACCAAGCGCATGATTAATCATAAGCGTGACAACAATTAACGCAGCAGCGGTTAACAACTTAGTCATAATCCATATTTCCCTCAGGGAGTAAATCGTCTTGCAACGCTTCTAAATTTTCTACCACTTCATCAGGGGCTTTAAAATATGCAATGTGATACATGGCCTCTCCTTCTTGTACCAAGGGGATATTCTGCTTACCAATAATGATCCCCGCATTAGAAGCTATAATTGTATCCAGTAGAGCACCAAACGGATCTTGTATTAAAGCTAATACATCCCCAGTTTCTACAAAATCGCCCAGCTGCTTATGATGCATGACCATGCCGCTTTCACTGGCTCGAATCCAGCCACTTTGTCGAGCAATAAACTGCTCAATTTCTTTTTTACGTTTACGACCCTTTGGAAGCATACCCAAGTGACGCAGCACATTAATAGTACCGTCTAGCCCCGCTCTAATCGCAAATTCATCAAATCTTAATGCTTCCCCTGCTTCATACAATAGTATTTTTGTATCGCGCTCAGAAGCACACTGCCTTAACGAACCATCGCGTAAGTTGGCATTCAGTAATACAGGCATCCCAAAGGCTTGTGCAAGCTCTAAGGTTTCAGGATCATCTAGATTGGCTCTTATTTGCGGTAAATTACTGCGATGAATCGCCCCTGTATGAAAGTCGATTCCATAATCCGCCTTCGCGGCTATTTCATTCAAAAACGCATACGCCATCCGACCGGCTAACGACCCCTTTTTACTGCCAGGGAATGACCGGTTTAAATCTCTACGATCAGGTAAATAACGGCTTTGATTTAACACACCATATACATTCACCATAGGTACGGCGATTAAGGTGCCTTTCAGTTTTTGAACCGCTTTGCTGTTAATCAATCGGTTAATAATCTCAATGCCATTTAATTCGTCCCCATGAATGGCAGCACTCACAAATATAATAGGGCCATCTTTTTTACCGCGACGCACATAAACAGGCACCCCCATGGTAGTGTCTGTATACAGACGCACCATGGGCAGCTCCAGGCGATATACATTGCCTGGCTCAATTACTGTACCTGCTATTTCTAATGGTCGCACTTAACCCTTACCTTTCGTTTTATTCTTGTTTGGCTTAGCCGTTTTTTCTAAAAACTCGATCACCATCGTTGCAACATCTTTACCCGTTGCCAACTCGATACCCTCGAGCCCAGGTGATGAATTCACCTCCATCACAACAGGCCCACTATTTGATCGTAGTATATCAACACCACACATATGCAAACCCATAACCTTTGCGGCATCTACTGCTGTTTTACGCTCAGCAGGAGACAGCTTTACCACTTCGGCACTGCCACCACGATGCAAATTGGAACGAAATTCGCCTTCCGCTGCTTGTCGCTTCATGGCCGCGATCACTTTCCCTCCCACAACCAAGCAGCGAATATCTGCACCACCCGCTTCTTTTATATACTCTTGCACCAATATATTGGCTTTTAATCCCATAAACGCTTCAACAATGCTTTCAGCGGCTTTGTTCGTTTCTGCCAATACCACACCAATACCCTGTGTGCCCTCTAGCAATTTAATTACAACCGGCGCGCCTCCCACATTTTTTATCAAGTCACCCACTTTATCAGGCTTGCTTGCAAAACCTGTACGTGGCAAACCAATGCCCTTACGAGACAGTAACTGCAGTGAACGTAATTTATCGCGGCTGCGGCTAATGGCAACGGATTCATTAATACTAAACGTACCCATCATCTCAAACTGGCGTACAACCGATGTACCATAAAATGTAATAGAGGCACCAATTCTTGGGATAATAGCATCGTATTTTGGCAGCTCTTTACCGTGGTAACGAACCGTTGGCTTACTACTGGTAATGTCCATATAGCAATGTAATGTATCGATAACATCCACTTCATGGCCACGGGCCTCAGCTGATTCTTTCAATCGGCTGGTGGAATACAAGGATGGTCCACGTGAAAGGATTGCGATTTTCATAATTATAACCTGTTAGATAAATGCCTCAGGGTTGAGGTTGTGCGCAGTGTAGTGCGCCGTTAAATCTTGTACAGAAAATAATTTTTATCGAGACGATTACTAAAAATGCACACCAGAATTGGTGTGCATATATGTGCTTATTTCTACTAATTTTATTATGAATCAGCCTCTAGACGCTCTAACAATACATCCATCTTTTGATGTAATCTGGTTATTTCTAAGTCTGTTTTAAGACTCACTTCGTAGTTTGCTGTCACTTCCATGCGATCTTTTTCGGCTTGGCGATTTTGAGACATCATAATTATTGGGGCCTGAAGAGCTGCTAAAGATGACAACCCTAGGTTAAGAAGTATGTATGGGTAAGGATCAAATGCTCCTTCTCCTAGAATCAGGTAAGAATTAATGACCATCCAAACTGTCATCAATACTCCAAAAATAATGATAAACGTCCAAGAACCACCAAACTTAGCGACCTTGTCTGCCAATCTTTGCCCAAATGTCAGGTTGTCTTGGAAGCTTTCATTAATATTTTCTGAAATGGGTGATTGATTAGCAATGCTCTCAATCACCTTTTTCTCTATCTTTTCTAATTTATTAAATGGCCTATCCAAAAGTAATTTTGCAAGACTCTCAAAATATTTTTTCATATTCTCTGCACCATGATTACATTGAAGACCAAGCTTCAAAATTTATACGCTAACCCTAGCTCTGGTTATAGTCTATAAATATGAAACTGTATACGATTATAACTTTCTAGGTAAGAGGGGAAAGAGAGTCTTATAGTGATAAGTATATTGAAAGTCTGGTTAGAATTAGAATGCTTATTCTGGAAGTAAACTTGGCGCAGCTTGAGCACCAGCCCCCTTAAAAATAGCAATCACTTCCTCAAGCAACAGCTTATTATCGTTTTCTTTATGATAACAGACGTAAACATCACGATGCATATCCGGGGCATCACTTATCTGAAATAAAACACCTTGCTCAAGATATGGCTCTACTAACAACGAAGGTAAGTAAGCGGCACCTCCTGCTTGTAGCATATAATCAAGTGCAACCCTAGCTAGATTTGTATGAAGACATGGTGCAGGTAAGCTCTTGCACTGTTTAGCGTGCTGAAGACTAAAATGTGTCCCCCAATCCATCATTATATAATCCACATCGTGAATATTATCTAATGAAACATCTTTAGTACTGACGAGCTCTAATGGCAATTGAGTTAATTTAATATTTTGTATTTCATCAACCTTTGGAGCGTCAAATACAACCGCTAGATCTATGCTTCGCTCAAGCAGCAGCCTAGCAACCAGAGTATGACTCAAGACCTCAGCTCTTATAGCTAAATCAGGTTTACTAAGTTTTAGCTCATAAAGGTTATTTTGGAGAATCAAATCCCAAACATTTGGGCTACCACCAAGCGCTAGCATGGTCGTTTTATTTTCTGTAACCGCAACCTCTTGAAAGGCTCGTTGCCAAGCATGCAAAACAGATTCGGCATGTGGCAGTAGCCTATCCCCAGCTAAAGTCAGCTTTAAATTATTACGCAGGCGACTGAATAGTTCGACGCCTAAACGACTTTCTAATTGCCGAATACGGGAACTAACCGCAGCTTGCGTTACGTACAGGTTTTCTGCGGCTTTACCAAAATGCCGAGTTTTACAGACTTCGACAAACGTTTTTAATAAATCTGTATCCATCTCTTTACCATTATTTTATGAGAGGTATTCATTCACTTAGAATGGATAAATGCTTTCAGCGTATGTGGCTAATTCTTGTAATAGTTCATGCTGCTCTACCGGTGCTGTTTGCGCAGCTTCATTTATCGCTTTAGCGAACATATCAAAGTTTAAATTAGGGCCATTACTGGGCCCTAGTAATTTTTGTTTACGATATTCTTCCCATTTTTCTCTTTCGTCTGAGTTTAGGGTTTCTAAATAATTACGTGCGCGATAACGAAACAGCATTTCTTCTAATCTGCGATCTTGAAAACCAAGTTGTAAGTCATCTAATGCTTCAGGATGAGCATCACGAATTAACGCCATAGAACTTTTATCAGACTGACTAAAGAATCCACCGGTATACAACATGCCATCAGGGTCGTCTTGGGGCTCGAACTCACGAGTCATAACCGCTTGAAGTTTTTCAGCTAATTGCTGAGCGGTTAGTGGACCATTTTTGATAAGTGCTGCATGTTCACGCATCTTTGCACCATCAAACCCCCATTTTTCAGCAATTTCTGGCTGAACCATTTTTGCAGGCAGCACCACAGGGCATTTGTTTATGTGAATACTTTTAATGGGCAATCGTTCTACGCCTAACGCTTTTAATTGTTCTTTACTTGAAAATAAACGCTGCTGAATTTGCTCAACCGTTAAATCAAATAGTGGCCTTGGATCCGCCATTAAGTTAAAGCACATTACTGCATTTTTATTTTTTGCATCAACAGCCAGCGGCATCATCACGGCCGAACATCCATTATCTACCCCTAACATACCCGACACATGTAAAAACGGGCGCTTATTAACGCTGTCTAATAAAGGTGCTACCGCATCTTTTCGGCGTAAATTAAATAGGTGCTCATACAACTTTGGTTGCTTGTCTTTAACCAGTTTTGCCAATCCGATTGTGGCGTATACATCGCTTAATGCATCATGAGCATTTTCATGAATGATGCCATTGGCTGCACTGAGCTTTTCTAATCTAAAGCTTACTTTTCCGTCATCGCCTTTGGGCCAGTTAATCCCTTCTGGGCGCAACGCATAAGCACAGCGCATCATATCTAAGATATCCCAGCGACTATTGCCGTTTTGCCATTCACGCTGATACGGGTCTAAAAAGTTGCGATACAAGGTATGGCGTGTCACTTCATCGTCGAATCGAATGCTGTTGTAGCCTGCCACACAGGTGCCTGGTTCGCTAAATAGATTATTAATACGCTCGATAAATTTGGTTTCAGGCATACCTTTTTGTTGGCAAACCTGCGGGCTGATGCCCGTAATTAAACACGCTATGGGGTGCGGTAAGTAATCATCAGCCTGACGGCAATAAAACATCTCGGGATCACCGATGATATTTAAATCTAAATCTGTGCGTATACCCGCAAATTGTGACGGCCTATCCCAAATAGGATTTGCACCAAAGGTTTCAAAATCGTACCAAAAAATTGATTCAGACATATTGAATAGTAAAGTAATGAAGTAGAGCAGAAGTGTAACATGTCCAACTTATACAGCCAGACATGTTAGTTAGCTTAAAATGATGATTCGTCTTAGTTAGATCCCATATTCGAATCATATTGCTGGGCGTCGTAAAATTTGATTTCAGTTTCTTGTGCGTGTGAACTCGGCTTGTGCAGTTCAGACATAAAAAAATTATTGGCATCACGCGCACTTTGAATAGGGACCTCTTCCATTGGTAAATGCCCTACACCTTCGTAAACCAAATACTCGCTGTAAGGTAAGTCTCGATGAAAGTGCCGCATAACTTCAATTGGAATCCAGTCATCTTCAGCACCCCACATCAATAAAGTAGGCACAACCACGTCTTTTACTTTTTCACCTAGGGTCTCGTCATCAATCATATCTCGCATATTCACAAAGTGACGTACGTAAGATTCACGATTCCCTCGACGTTGTAACATATCAAAATAGCGGGTTTTGACGTCATCGGTAACTACGTCATCGTTTTCGTAGGCGCTGTATATTGTACGATTCACTAAAAACCTTGGCATCATGTGAGGCGTAATCCAATGCAACCCTGGAAATGAAGCCAGCCCAAGCCAAAATGGCATGTCTTGTGGATAACCCGTGGCACTCATCAATACCATTTTATACAGCTTAGAAGGGTATTTAGCCGCAAAATTCCAAGCAAAATATCCACCCAACGAATTACCCACTAAGAAAAAACGGTTCAAGCCCAGTTTTTGGGTGAATTTATTCAACACATCAACCATGTAATCTGATTTTTCTGATTTAGAATCTGGGTTTACATCAGGGCCAGTTAAGCCAAACCCCGGCATATCCAATCGAATAACCTGATATTTGTCTTTTAATTGATCAACCCAAGCATCCCAAGTATGCAGTGACGAAGAAACACCATGCAATAACACCAGCGGCGGCCCCTGACCTTCTATGCGGTAATGTACGGTTAAACCGTTAATGTCCATGTACTGACTGGATTGATTTGTGTATTTTTTAGCCAAGTCTTTATACGGCACAGTCGCTGTGCCCATGGCTGTGCAACCAATAAGGGAAATAGCCAACACAAGTAAACTGGAAATTCTGAGTAATAAGCGATGCATGATTTTTATTGTTGTTTTATGTGATTAATTGATTGTCTTATATGCGAATAAAAATAGCTAGACCCTGCATGTTAACTGGTACATAGGTACGGCACTTGCCTATCTGAATTCCTGCAGTAGAATGTGCCCCTAGATTTCTTGCTGCGTTACTCAATTAGTAATTTTGCTTTAGCTAATATAATAAATTTCAGGCTCCTTGATATGGCTTCATTTCTTCAAAAACTGTTTAAACCCAAATGGGAACACCAAGACTCGGCTATTCGTTTAGAAGCCGTATCTTCTGAGTTAAGCCAAGAGATCCTGCTTGGCCTTGCTAACCATGACCCTGAAGTTCAGGTTCGCATCAAAGCTATTAACCTTTTAAGTTCGCTATCCGATATTAAGCCACTCATTTCAGATAAAGCAGCTCTTGTAAAAACCACTGCTACTGATCGCTATATAAGCATTGCCACAGATGCCCAAGAAGAAAAGCTACAAATTCAAAACTTAAGCTCTATTGTCACTAACAACCAAAACAGTACTGAAATATTACTGACCATTGCGGTTGAAACCAAAAACCAAACGCTTGCTCAAGCAGCACTTGACCTAATACATGATGAGGCATCACTGTTTGATTTCATTATGAGCTCTCAAAGTGCCAAAGCACGTTTGAAAGCCGCTGAGAAAATCACAATTTCATCTATGCTTAAAAAACTAGAATCGCACTTCAAAGGCAAAGATAAAACTCTGCATCGTTTTGCAAAAGACGCCATTCAAAAACAACTTGCGGCACAAACTAAAATTGATTCAGCCAAGCAAGCAACGGCTTCACTTCTAGAGCAATCAAAACAACTGTCTAGTAGCGCTTTTAATCCGACCTATGAAGCGCAAGTAGCTCATATAAAACAAAGCTGGAAAAAAGCTGAATACACCGAAGCACACGATCAAGAATTTCAATCAGCCATTGATGAGTGCGAAGCTATTCTAGGTAAGAACAAAGAACAGCAAGCCGCTATTAATACCGAAAATGCAAATAAAGCTGAAGCACTCAAGCAACATAATATTGTATTCGACAGTATCAAAGCATTATTTAAAACGTATAAAGAAAAAGGAGCTCCAAGCCTTACAAGTATTCGAACAAGCATTGACGACTTAAACGCTAAATGGCTGCAAGCTGACGAAATTTATAGTGCCTCAAAAACTGAACAATCAGATTTTAAAACCGCTATGACAACACTTGGAAACATGGCTAACTGCCTAGAAAGTCTTGAAAAAGCAAAAGCCTTTCAAGAAAAAGGCGCGTATAACATCGAATCCAAAAAATCACTTAAGAAATCCATACAGTCATTATTACAATCAATGGATTGGCCTGCTGAGTTTCAAAAACCGAATGAGATTGCACAACTAATAACACTAAATGAGCAATTGAATAATGATATTGATTCACTTAAATCCAGTGAGCATTCTCACATTGAAACCACACAGAAAAAGCTAAGCCACCTTGAGCAAGAGATTGAAAAAGGGAACCTAAAACAAGCCAGCAGAATCTACAATGAAATAAAAAAAGCTCTTGCCCTTATTGAGCATAATCAAGCAAAACCCCTACAATCACAGTTTCAAATGCTTTCAAGTGAACTAAACAATCTAAAAGATTGGAAAGAATTTGCAGCCGAGCCTAAATTCATTGAGCTATGTGCCAGCATGGAAAGCTTGATTCAAAGCACATTGCTTCCCATCGAAATTGCAGATCAAATCAAAGACCTTCAAAATCAATGGAAAGCACTTGGAAGCCTTGGAGACAAAAAACAACAAGATACCTTATGGACACGCTTTAAAACTGCAAGCGACCAAGCCTACTTACCATGCAAGGCATATTACGAGAACCTTTCAAACACTAGACAATTCAATTTTGAACAACGAGTTGTGATTTGTGAGCAGCTTGAAGCGCTGTTTCAACAACAAAACTGGGACAGCGCCAACTGGAAAGCCCTACAAAAAAATGTAGATAAAGCATTCCATGAATATAAAAAGTTTGCTCCCGTTGATCGCTCACAAAATGCCAGTATTCAAAAGCGCTTTAATGATGCAACACAATCTATTAAGAAACAGTTACACAATTACTACCAATCAAACTTAGAAACTAAACAGTCGTTAATTAACGAATGCTCTGAACTCCTTACTTCAGATGATCTAATCAGTGCTATTGAGCGCTGCAAGGCTATTCAAGAACAATGGAAAACCATTGAGTCAGCCGGTAAATCTGAACAAGTACTATGGGTGAAATTCAGAGAGCAATGCGATGCTATTTTTGATCGCCGCCAACAAGAATATCAAGCCAAACGCACACACACAGATACCCTTATTAAGGACGCTCAAGGTATTGTAGAGTCGGCCAAGCAACTTGAGTCATCTTCTAATCGTGAAAGCCTTTCTCAACTAGAGCAATTCAAGCAAGATATTCGAGCATTAGATATCCCTGATAAAATCTCATCTGCTAAAATCCATGTGATTTCAGAAATTGAAAAAACAATCAAAGGGAACATCAGCCATTCTTATATCGCGGCAGAGCAACAGCAATGGATTAACGCTAGAACGCTTTCTGAAAAAGTTTCTAGCTGGGAACTAAATTCAGACACCCCTACGGATGAATTGAAAGACACCATTAAAAATACTGAACTACCAAAAAGTGTTTCAGATATTTTAATTAACCGCATCGATTCACCAAACAAAGAAGACTTCAAAACCCTACAAGATCACTGCTTAAGCTTTGAGATCGCCCTAGGAATAGAAAGCCCTGCTAGCGAACAACAAAATCGCATGGCCCTTCAAATCAAGCGCCTGCAAGAAAACATGGGCAAGCAACCCGTACCACGACAAGAAACATTGCTTAGTGCACAGCTTGATTGGTTTGGTTTTACAGCGCAATCAGAAGACTTTCTTGAACTTCAAACCCGCTTTTTTAACGGTTTAAAGCAAACCAGCGCTGCATAAAAAGGACATTAAAGGGCGGTTAATCATTGAATTTATTACACTTTTTTAATAAATAGGTTGACCACCCCCTACACCATCCGTATAGTCCGCCCCACTCAGACGCGGGATGGAGCAGTCTGGTAGCTCGTCGGGCTCATAACCCGAAGGTCGTCGGTTCAAATCCGGCTCCCGCAACCAATTTTTTGTCTGAAAATATTAGAAGCTGAAATCTTACGATTTTGGCTTTTTTTATGCCTGAAATTCAAGATAATCATTCAGAGCAATAAAAGGTCGTCGGCTGAGCCCTCTTATTCATAAGCCCTCCACAACCAATTTTTTGCATGAACATATTAGAAGCTGACACTCCACCCATCGAGGTTTTAATAGGTTTTTTATAACTGATATTCAAGGCTATTAAACCAACAAAACTAATATCATCGATTTTAAACCTCCCCACACCAATCAAAGACCACCATAAAACATCACAAGCCAATGCCTTAGCCATAAAACCTCCAATAACATGTTACTGACTCACCAACCCCACTATTCCAGCCCCAGAACCAAACATAATGGTAAAAGCAGTCATATTAACTACCAAGCTATCAGGCCCATATCAAACAACTCACACAGTTCAATACTCACATAAAATAAATAAGATGATTAGTTTTAGGGAATTGTTTGACTCCTACTACCCAACCCCGTATTGTGCGCCCACTCAGACGCGGGATGGAGCAGTCTGGTAGCTCGTCGGGCTCATAACCCGAAGGTCGTCGGTTCAAATCCGGCTCCCGCAACCAATTTTGTCTGAACATATTAGAAGCTGAAATCTTACGATTTTGGCTTTTTTTATACCTGAAATTCAATATACCCAACACTAGAGACCAAAGGTCATCGGCTTGGACTACTTATCCATGAGCTCCCGCAACCATTTTTTGTCTGAACATATTAGAAGTTAAAATCCCTCCCATCTAGATTTTAAGAAGTGGCTTTTTTACACCTGAAATTCAAGCCAATCATTCCGCGTACAAAAAACTCGTCGACTTGAGATAACTAGCCATAAGCTCCCATATCATTTTTATGTGACACATTAAAAACTGGAACCTTATCTACAGAGAGCAATAGGCGACCCTCACCTCCAAACCAGTAATCATCAGCATTAGGCCCAACCTCAAACCTAAAATAATATATAACACAGCTAAGGTTTGACTCCTTCTGTCTAGCGCCGTATAGTGCCCCCACTCAGACGCGGGATGGAGCAGTCTGGTAGCTCGTCGGGCTCATAACCCGAAGGTCGTCGGTTCAAATCCGGCTCCCGCAACCAATTTTTGTCTGAATATATTAGAAGCTGAAATCTTACGATTTTGGCTTTTTTTATGCCTCAAATTCAAGATAGTCATCACAAAAGACAGGTCGTCTGTTTGGGAACCTTATCCACAGACTCCCGCACCAATTTTTTGTCTGATAATATTGGAAGCTTAAATCTTACCCATCGAGATTTTAAGAAGTGACTTTTTTATACCTGAAACCCAAGATAGCCCACACTAAAGAAAAGGTCTCTACTTGAGCTCCCACCCATATTATCTCCCGCAACCATGCATACAAAACAACCAATAACATTTTACTATACAGATCTATATTACCCCCCCGCTATTTACACCGTTAACAACCTCGCTTTTAGGGTCATTACACTAAAAAATTACAAAAATTTACATTTCTTACATAGAACCTAAACAAGAAATGCAGCGCCTTGATTGCACCAAAATCAACACCAATAGAGCAATAAACAGACGATTAATACTTAAAATAACAATATATTAGACGCATTAAGTCACATTATTCGAATACCAGAATTTCTTTTTAAAATAATGACTTAGATGAGGTCTATGTAACAGTAGTGAGACTCTTGTCACATTCTTGACTATTATCAGTCGCACAAATATCATCCATTACAGACTGATAACAGTGTATCCAACGGAAGTGAATTTGCTTTTACAAGCTTTTATACATATCAAGAAATCGAATGGCGTCGCCAAGCGATCACTGCAATTTTTGCAGTCAGGATTGATGATCCTTCTTGGGTGTATTTACACATCAAATGCGCTTGCTGGCACAGATATTTCTTTAAGGGAAAGCTATGCTGGCAATTTGTCGTATGTGCTTGCCGGTGCCTCGTTCCGAACTAGCGAGTCCACTTCTTGCTCTACTCCTAATATAGCAAACACTGCATCTGGTACTTTAAATAACCTACCTGCTACAGCAGAGATAATCGCCGCCTACGTT
>JAWUVN010000101.1:0-11286 GCA_034112345.1 Bermanella sp.
CGACCAGGCTCAATTTAAACAAGCCGAACTTCAAGCCAAGCACTACATCACATCCCTGATATCAACTGGCAGCGTATAAAATGATAATTCCCGTATACCAAAATTTTATTCACGGGGAATTCGTAAGCAATGCAACGCAGCAAACTTTCGCGGTCAAAAACCCCGCCCCCGATCAAGTGATTTACCATGTGGAAGTGGCCGATGAGTCCATTCAGCGACAAGCCATAACGAGTGCCAAAAAAGGCTTTGAAATCTGGTCGGCCATGGCGCCAATCGAACGCAGCCGCATCTTACATAAAGCCGTGGCCTTATTACGCGAACGCAATGACCAGCTTGCCCGAATCGAAGTGCTAGACACAGGCAAACCCATTCAAGAAGCCAACTGCGTAGACATACAAACCGGCGCAGACGTCATCGAATATTACGCAGGCTTAGCACCAACCCAAATGGGAGCACAGCAATCCGTAGGCGATGATTTTTTTACACCCGCAAAGAACCACTGGGAATATGCGCAGGCATTGGCGCATGGAACTACCCATTACAAATTGCGTGCTGGAAATCTGGCCCGGCATTGGCAGCAGGTAACTCGCTTATATTTAAACCGTCAGAAGAAACCCCGCTGGGTGCAATTAAGCTTGCCGAAATTTACATCGAAGCAGGCGTACCGCCGGGCGTATTTAACGTGGTGCAAGGTGCCGCCGAAGTAGGGCAATGGCTGTGTCAGCACCCTGAGATTGAAAAAGTATCCTTTACCGGCGAAGTGGGCACAGGCAAAAAAGTCATGCAGGGTGCCGCCAGTAATTTAAAAGACGTCACTATGGAACTAGGCGGTAAGTCACCGTTGATCGTATTTGATGATGCCGATGTAAGCCAAGCCGTCAGTGCCGCCATGCTTGGCAATTTTTATACACAAGGCGAGGTGTGCACCAACTGCACACGGGTTTACGTACACAAAAATATCTACCAAGCTTTTTTAGCCGAACTAAAAACCCGAACAGAAAACAATATTATTGCCGGTGACCCGCTAGATCCAAGCGTAAACTTTGGCGCGCTTATCTCCAAGCAACATCAAGACTTGGTGCTTTCTTACATCGAACAAGGCAAAGCCGAAGGGGCCACTTTACTAACAGGCGGCAAGGCATTAACACCCACGTCAGCCCCTAACGGATATTTTGTGGCCCCCACTGTATTTTCAGATTGCCACGACAACATGCGCATTGTGAAAGAAGAAATATTTGGCCCCGTCATGAGCGTACTGATGTTCGAAGACGAAGCCGACGTGATCCAGCGGGCAAACAATACCGAACTAGGATTAGGCGCCGGTGTGTTCAGCTTAAACATACAACGTGCGCACCGCGTGATACATCAATTAAAAGCCGGTATTTGCTGGATCAACAGCTACGGCAACTCACCGGCAGAAATGCCAGTGGGCGGATACAAACAATCGGGCATCGGTCGTGAAAACGGCGTGGATACCTTAAACAGTTATACACAAAGCAAATCGGTGTATGTGGGAATGACCCCAATCGAAAGCCCGTTTTAAAAGGTACAAACAGTGTTTGATTATATAATTGTTGGTGCCGGATCAGCCGGGTGTGTACTAGCAAATCGTTTATCCGAAAATCCAGTGAACAGCGTATTACTGTTAGAAACCGGTGGGTCAGATAAAAGTATATTTATAAAAATGCCAACGGCATTATCAATTCCCATGAATACACCCAAGTACGCATGGCAGTTTCATTCTGAACCCGAACCGTATTTAAATAACCGAAAAATGCATTGCCCACGGGGCAGGGTATTAGGTGGATCATCATCCATTAATGGCATGGTATACGTACGGGGCCACGCAAAAGATTTTGACGAATGGGAAAGCCACGGCGCACAAGGTTGGAACTATCAATCGTGTTTGCCGTACTTTAAAAAAGCCGACACCTGGTATCAAGGTGAAAACGATTACCGTGGTGGCAAAGGCGAAGTGGGCGTGAACAACGGCAACCAAATGCAAAACCCACTGTACCGCGCGTTTATTAGCGCTGGGCAACAAGCAGGTTATGCCGCCACTAATGATTACAACGCCGAACAGCAAGAAGGCTTTGGACCCATGCACATGACCATAAAAAATGGTATCCGTAGTTCAAGCAGCCGAGCCTATTTAGACCCCATTAAAACCCGTAAAAACCTAACCATCATTACCAGCGCGTTAGTCAAAAAAGTGAACCTAGTGGGCAAGCGTGCCACGGGTGTTGAATACAGCATTGGCAATCGTAACTATCAGGTAATCGCCAACAAAGAAGTGATACTTAGCGCGGGATCAATTGGCTCGCCGCATATATTGCAATTGTCAGGCATTGGTGACCCTGAGGTATTAATAGAAGCAGGTGTATCGGTTCAGCATGCATTACCAGGTGTGGGTAAAAACTTACAAGACCACCTAGAATTTTATTTTCAATACAAGTGCAAGCAACCCATTACACTAAACGGCAAACTCGATTGGCTTTCAAAAGGTATGATCGGTGCACGCTGGATATTAAATAAAACAGGGCTGGGTGCCACCAACCATTTTGAATCCTGTGCGTTTATCCGCTCAAAAGCCGGAGTCGAATGGCCCGATATTCAATACCATTTTTTACCCGCCGCCATTCGCTATGACGGAAAATCGGCATTCGATGGTCATGGCTTTCAGGTGCACGTGGGGCACAACAAACCCAAAAGCCGGGGCGCGGTAAACATACAAACCAATAACCCCAATGATCCACCCAAAATTCAGTTTAACTATTTGCAGCACCCAGAAGACATTGCAGGCTTTAGAGCATGCGTGCGCCTGACCCGCGAAATTATTTCGCAAACCGCATTTGATGAATACCGTAACGGCGAAATACAACCCGGCGAACACATACAAACCGATGAACAAATCGATCAGTTTATACGTGAAGCCGCCGAAAGCGCTTATCACCCATCGTGCTCGTGCAAAATGGGCGAAGATGATATGGCCGTTGTAAATTCACAAACACAAGTACACGGCATACAAGGGCTACGCGTAGTAGATTCATCGATCTTTCCGACTATTCCAAATGGTAATTTAAACGCACCGACTATCATGGTTGCCGAAAAAGCCGCTGATATGATTTTAGGTAAACAGCCAATGGTGAGCATGCCTGTTCATGTGGCTACCA
This sequence comes from Bermanella sp., assembly GCA_034112345.1. Classification (GTDB taxonomy): domain Bacteria; phylum Pseudomonadota; class Gammaproteobacteria; order Pseudomonadales; family Oceanobacteraceae; genus Bermanella. Next base: position 3,174 of record JAWUVN010000101.1, read on the forward strand.
GTAACAACGGGCAATACCAGCAACGCTAACGTAAAATGGTTAACATGCTTATTCAATAAACATGTAAAACATGCACGTTAAATGCTGAAAGTAATGGCTGCCCATATGTGCCAAGCAGGCTGTGACAGGACTAATCTGTTACCATGCACTCATACGCAAAAACTAATAATGACACACCGGAGGCAGATCGTGACGCTCTTGCTTAGCTCAGGCATTTTATTTACCTTTATGGCCATCGCCTTCATTTTATATAAGTGGGGCAACGTACAGGTAGTGGGCGTAACCCCAGTAAAAACCTTTACCTTTATCGCCATACTGTTCACATCAGGATTAGACGTGGGCCTAATCATGTTTCCGTTAACCGAATTTGCAGGCTACCCCGATCTGGTCACCAGCCCCGAATACGCCTTTACCAATCCACTGGCCATTGAATTTGGTTTTTGGGGATTTCTCATCTGGGGCTTTTACTTTTTAACCTGCTTTTACTTTTGTGTGATCGAACCCAAGGTAAAGTTTTTTGAAATACCATTAGTAAAAGTCATCAACAACGTGGTGATCATCGGCACCTGCGCCTTTACTGCGTACCTATTATTATCCAACCTATCTTGGTATTTACCCGGCATGGCCGACGGTGATGCTATGGTGCCCACCTTTTATTTAATCGTATTTTCCGCCATCGCCTTTGCCGTGTATTCAAGCACCGACATTAAATACGTGCGCTTTTTAAGCATCTCTACCACCTGGGTATTCATTGGCTTAATTGTATTTATGTGGGCCGCTGCCTTTATCTTTGGTGATAGCGAGCTGGGTAGCTACTTTAAAAACTTTGTACTACTGGGTGATTACTTTACCAATATGCATCACTTTGTATTGCCGCTTAACGATTACCACGAATTCTACTTATTCTGGTGGTTTGCATGGAGCATCATGATCGGGCAATTCACCTCACGCTTTGTAGGCGGATTAAAAGCCTATCAAGTTCTGGCCGCCATGTTGATCTTTCCGTCAATTCCAATCGCCGCATGGTTTGCCGTGTTATATCACTACCATGAAGCGGGTATTGCCATTGATGGCCTAATCAACTTTGCCATGGTATTTGTGGGCGTGGTGTTTGTCATCAACTCGCTAGACTCATTGATTCGCTTGTACACCGACAACCTAAACCTAACGGTGCAGCGTTTAGGCAAGCGCAACTACATACTGTTTAACATAGTGGCGCTGTCATTATTAACCTTGTTGTTCAAACTCGACTTCTTACAAATTCAATGGGTAGGCGCCATCGTCATCGGTATCTTCTTTTCATGCTTTGCGTATATCTTATTCCAAAAATACAAAGCAGTGGTGGCCATTAATACGTCACCAAAAGAAAACGAAATCGACTTTGAAAAAATAGAAGCCGTTACCTAGATATTAAAGAGCTGAATAATTAAATCGCTTATTTAGTTTTAAAACAAAAAATCCCAGCCTTGTTGTTCAAGACTGGGATTTTTTATGTGCTAAGTAACAAGTTGCAGACACAAGCTGAGAATAATAAGTAGGGTGTTATTAGCGCGCAGCGCGTAATACACCAAGCTAAACAAAAACCTAAAATCGCCCAGAAACTGGCCTCGTACGACCGAACTTTGTACTCGATGAGCCCCCTTAATTTTTAGAAGGCTGCAGCAGACGACCAATCAAAACCAAAATGACTAACCGTACGAGCGCAGTTTCTGCGCGATAAAATCGACCGCACGAGCTCACCCGGTAATAGCTCCTGTATTACCCCAACACGTACGAGCGCAGTTCCTGCGCGATAAAATCAACCGTACGAGCTCCTGTATTACCCTAAAACGTACGAGCGCGTAACCGTACAAACACACCACCCGTCATACCAGAAGTGAGGAACGAACTATCTGGTATCCATTCTCACCGTGCAACCAAACCCCGTACGAACTCACCCGTGAGCGATCAACCTTTAAATAATTTACCATAAACCGTTTGAGCACCGTGTCGGTGTGATCGATCATGTGTCACAGCTTATATGATGAGAGCTATGCATCTAAGCCCTAAGCACACGGCTTTAAATCCGCCACGGTGTAAGGCGTAAAGTGCCAAAATTGTGCGCAAACATATGCCTAATTTAGTCGCTAAGCGCCATGAGCGATATTGGAGGGTATCATGATGTTTAAAGCGTGCACAAAATGCTTTGTACACCGTCTGTTTTTGAATAATTGATCTACACTAATGCAGTAAAGTATGGATTTTCTGTGATTATATGCCTGAACATAACTACAAGTTTTTTTTTGATCAATCTAAAGATCTGCTGTGCATTGCAAATTCAGATGGATACTTAATTGATGTGAATCACTCATTCTGTGACGTGCTGGGTTATACAAAAGCGGTCTTGCTTGAAAAACCGTATATATCTTTTGTTCATCCAAGCGACATTGAAAAAACCATTCAAGAACTGGAACGATTAGATACTGATCATGAGAGTACTAATTTTGAAAATCGATATCGGACACAGTCAGGTTCATATGTGGTTTTATCTTGGTCCTCAACACGTGACCCTAAAACAGGTCGCATCATTGCTTCTGCAAGAGATATAACAGCCTATTCAAATAAAGCCCATAAGTTGCAGCAACTTGAAGCAGCAATGAATGCCAAGGCAATCATGGCAGAAACCGATAAAAAAGGTGTGATTAGCAGAGTGAATGACAGATTCTGCGAGATTAGTGGCTACAGCAGAGAAGAGATGATCGGTAATTCCCACAGCGCGGTGAATTCAGGTCTCCATTCAAAAGCCTTTTTTCAAAATATATGGCGCACCATTAGTAATAAAGAAGTTTGGTCTGGCGATATTACCAATCGTAAAAAGAATGGCGATTTGTACTATGTTAAAACCACCATTATCCCATTAACAGATTTAGAAGATGAGATTTTCAGTTATCTAGTCTATAGGCAAGACATAACAGACAAGGTTCATAATGCAATGGATCTGGCTAAAACACTGCAAATTCTTAATGAAACCAGTGCCCTTGCTAAGGTAGGTGGTTGGGAATTAGATGTGGCCACGGGTGTGCTTACATGTACAGATGAAACCTTTCAAATTTTTGAAGTAGATCAAGAGGAAGGTTTGCCTCGCACACTACCAGATGGAATTGACTTATACACACCTGAATGCTCATCAATTATTGACGAAGCTATTAAGCACTGTTTAGCCACCGGCGAGCCATACAGTTTAGAATTAATGGCAAACACCCTGAAGGGGAATACCCTGTGGGTACATACAGAAGGAAAAGCAAATTACGTAGACGGAAAGATTGTAACCTTATCTGGCACCATTCAAGATATTGATGCTAAAAAGAAATCAGAGAAGAAATATAATTTAGAACGTCAAAAGAGCATTCAAAATGCAAGGCTGGCATCACTGGGTGAATTAGCAGCCAGTATGGCGCACGAAATTAATAATCCGTTAGGAATTATCTCAGGTTATTCCGAATTGCTATTGCGTGATCAGGCGGGTGATACCAGAGCTAAATCAAAAATAGAAGTGATATTAAAATCCTGTGGCAGAATTTCTCATATTGTAAATAATTTAAAAAAGTTCTCTCGAGCAGAGAGAGAGCAAAAACAGAAGAGTATTGTACTAAGTGATTTAATCAACGAATCCATTATGTTAGCTCAGCCTAACCTTAAGCGATGCATTATAGATCTTCAATTCGAAATTGAATCCGAAGCGCATATCGTAGGTAATGTAATTGAAATTGAGCAAGTTTTTTTAAACTTAATTAATAACTCAGCAGATGCAATAAAAGATTTACCAAAAAAATGGATAAAAATAGAACTTTCAGTAACCACAGATAGCGTAATTGTACGTATTATTGATTCAGGTGATGGCATTACAAAAGATGAACTTAGAAATATATTCTCTCCTTTTTATACCTCTAAAAAAGTGGGCGAAGGAACCGGGCTTGGCCTCTCTATCGTTGATGGTATTTTAAAAGACCACGATGCAAAAATTGAATACGATGGTACTTCAGACAATACCTGTTTTGTTCTAACTTTTAAGCGAGATAAGGATTGTTAAATGCGTAAAAAAGTTTATTACCTTGATGATGAAATTGACTTATGCAATATGTTTCGTGAATTCATTGAAACCGAAGAGATAGAGGTAAGCACATTTACCAGTGCGACGGTAGCGATTGCAGCCTGTGCTGAGTCACCGCCAGACTTAATAATTATCGATTATAGGCTATCAGATACAACGGGTGATGTGGTGGCAAACGCCATTGATAGCAGTATAGAAAAAATATTGGTAACCGGAGAGTTAGAAAAGCCTCAACACGAGGTGTTTTCGCAGGTGATCACTAAACCTTTTAGCTTAATTGAGCTGCAATCCGTAATAGAAAAGTTGAAGTAAGGCTTTTAACATTTTTTGAGTTAGAGTAAAGATATGAGTGATAAAAATAAAATTCTAGTCATAGATGACGACCCAGATTATTGCAGCTTGATGGCAGAAGCGTTGTCGCCAGAATTTAGCTGTGTACTTGCTTATTCGGGTGAAGAAGGCCTAGAAAAGTTTGAGAATGACTGCGACCCAGTTTTAGTTATCTTAGATTTAAATTTACCTGGTATGAAAGGGTTTGAAATATGCAAACAGTTGCAAAAATTTAAAGAACAACGTGAATTTGCTGTATTTATTATTTCAGGTGATGACGAAATTGATAGTAAAATACAGGGTTTTGAAGCTGGCGCAGATGATTACATTGCAAAGCCATTTGAATTAAATGAACTGCATTCAAGAATAAACCGATCAATTGCTTACGTAGAAGGTAAAGCAACACTTAAAAAAGAAGAGCACTCAACCCGTGAGATGGCCAATATAGCAATGGCTCAAGCATCACAATACAGCTATGTGATGAATTTTTTTAAGTCACTCAATCATTGTCAAGATCCTAAACAAATTGCCAATTTATTTTATGAGGCCATGAGTTTCTTTAATTTGAATTCAACACTACAAGTAACCCTTAATGGTGAATTTTATTTTGATGAAAACCTAGGTGATGTCAGCCCCATAGAAAAAAGCATTTATGAGTTATTAAAAAATAATGGGCGTATTTATGAATTTGGCAGAAGAATGATTATAAATGGGCGTAATGTTGCATTTTTAATTAAAAACTTCCCAGAAGACGAACACGCTGCAGGCCAAGCAAGAGACTTTTTGGCCGCACTGGTTGAGGGTATGGAATCTAAAATAGATGAGTTAAAAGTAAAAGCCGCAATAGTAGAAGCCACTTCAGAACTAAGCCTAGCCATAGGTAATATAAATTTTGGTTTAGGGTCTCATAATATTGTCGTTAACAATGTGATGGGCGATATGATTATGGATATTTCATCCAGTTACCATAAGTTGGAACTAACGGATGAACAGGAAGAATTCTTTACCGACATGGTAGCCAAAGGCAGTGTACAAATGAGCGGCGCAGAATGCTTGCTAAAAGGCATTCAAGAAGACCTGAACCAGGTGTTAGCAAAAATGGAATCCATATCAGAGATGTCAAAATCATCAGAAGACAATCAGGTAGATTCAAGTGACAGCATTGATTTGTTTTAGTGATTAATCAACTGCCTTAAAAGTAAACAATGTACAAACGCACCTAGCAGGCCCCATAAAGCGCATTGAGGTACCGTGCGCGATAAAACATAAACGATAAAAAACTTAAAACGACAAATACAACCCTGCAAACAAGCCGCTTACCGTTGTGAGCCCAGCCGACCAACGTTTATGCCCAATGCTCACACCCGTATATTTATAATGGTAATTAAAACTAAACTGATGCTCAGACAGCGAGCCACCGTTATAGCTAGACCAAACCGGGTAATACTCAAAATGCCAAGCAGGGTTAATGCGATACCGAATAGGCATGGCAAACACATCCCCATCGTGTGACTGATTGCCATTCATCTTGCCGCGCCCGTAAGCTAAATCCCAACTTAAATCATTACCAAAACTCATGCGGTAATGCACTAGCGTATTCTCAAGTGTCAGCGTATCTCCTTGTTCATCTAACGTATTGCGCGAATAACTCAAACCAATTAAACCATAACCCGCCTCAACCCGATTAAGCATCGCATTAACATTACCAGAGCCCTGCAACCAGTGTGACGTTAACCGTACGCTGGGTAAAATCGGATCACCCTTTTTACGAAACAAGGGCGTAGGAACGTATAGGTCACGTTCAACTAAATTATAACCTTCAGGCATGAGTAAATTCTCAGAATCTAACAAAGCCGAGTTAGAGTGCTCATACCGCACCACGCTGTTTTCACCGCCTTTTGCCATAGCAGTCACACCAAAGCCCACCACCTCGGCGGTTACTCTAAACACAAACTTAGCAATGCCCGCCGCCAAATCTGCGCCTAGGCCACCGCCCTGATCTGAACGGTTAGAATACGAACCAGAAGAACGAGATGAAGAACTGGACGAGCTTGAAGAAGAACCAGAAGATTTAGGCTTGGGTTTAGTTGCATCACGTTCTAAATCATCAAGAGTGCCGGCTTGCGTGTTCAAACCAAAACACAAAATCAAAATAGAACCAACAATAACAGGGCGGGGTAAATTCATAGGTAAGAGTTATCCATAACAGCAAACGCAGTATTTAAAACAGGCAAACTAGCCATAATACTAAAAAACGCAGTGGCTAACGAGCATTAGCAAAGCGAGCAACCGCCTACCAGTATCAACATATTCCTTAACCCAAGCTGAACAACAAACACACCAGCCGTTATACCAGAAGTGAACAGAGCCTATCCTGAGCTTACCGAAGGGAACTAGCTGGTATCCACTTTCAGCTTATCGCGAGCAAGCTCCCTCCCACAGATAAACCAAAATATGCAAACCCGTACAAGCTCATTCGGTAATAGCGCCTGCATGACCCTAACATTAGCCTAACATTTACATCCATGTAAAAGCCCGTGAGCGATCAAGCCGACGCAAGGTTGCCCCGTGACCGATCCTTTAAACAATCAAGCCAGAACAAAACACACACCTCCCGTCATACCAGAAGTGAGGAACGAACTGTCTGGTATCCATTCCAACCTGTGCAACCAAACCAGTACAAACTCACTCGGTAATAGCGCCTGCATTACCCTAATATTTACATCCATGTAAAAGCCCGCGACCGATCTTATAAACAACCCAACCCGTAAGAGCCCAGCCCTCTGGCCGATAAACCCCTGCAATAGCCAAAAAACGAACACATATCAACCAACAAGCAAACTGGTAGAAATCACTATTGTCTCAAAACAACTAATAGGTTATAAAATAGGACAAACGAAAGTACTAAAAAGAATAAGTCAAAAGGGTTAAGGAATGACCATGCAGCAACACATCTCATACCTAAGGGCTAATTAGTAAGCGCCCATGGAATCCAATAAGCCTTGCCCATTCTGCAACCTTCAATCTGAATCGAGCCAGAGCTCGTTACGCTTACAAAATATCGTAGTTATGGTCGTAATGAAGGCATGCTTCAATGCGTAACTTCTGGTGGGTTAATCAAAAGCAAACCTATCATCACGAAGTGCCGGGTGGATACATGTGGTCACCTAAACGGCAACAAGGTGGTGGCCGTAATTACTCGTATGATTTAATGACCAAGGTTAAACCTGGAGACGTTGTATTTTCTTATGCTGGTGGTCATATCAAAGCCATAGGTCTAGCAAAAACATACTGTCATGAATTTCCAAAGCCAACCGAATTCGGTAACGCAGGTAATAATTGGGATGATGCAGGCTGGCGAGTTGAAGTCGGTTTTAAAGAAATCCCTAATCCGTTTAGGCCACGTGATTTTAACAAATTAGTCCAACCGCTATTAGCGCCTAAACATGCACCACTAAAAGCAGATGGCAACGGCAATCAAGCATATCTATTCAGTATCCAGGAAAACTTAGGGATGCTTCTAGCACAAAAAGCCGGAGCAATGGCCACACAAATTGTATCAATTGAAAACCAAGTGTATGAAGATGCTGCGAGTTATCTTGTACAGAAAGAACATAAGGTGTTGGAAGATAGAATTGAAGAGCAAATCATACAAACAGTTAATAGTGAAACAGCACGGATTGCTTTAATTAG
>JAWUVN010000102.1:0-22245 GCA_034112345.1 Bermanella sp.
TTCATTGCGATAATATCTTTTTGTTCTGGATCGGTCGTAGGGTTGTTGCCAGAGCTAGATGGGGAAACAATAGCAGGCGTAATAGCAACACTTGTAGCTGCATTTGCAGGTGCTTTCTTCGCTTATAAGTTTAACGCTGATCGCGAAAAGCAACGAAAGCAAGAGATTGATCTTGCGTCGGCAAACAAAGCAATCTTTACTCTCGTGCGTGTCTATAACTATATCGGTGGGTTCAACAACCAGTTCATAAAGCCGCATGCGGATAATCCTGGAGCTTATTTCGAAATTAAGCCGTCATTAGGTAACTCAAATCCAGACTGGAAACTAGACTATGATTCTATTTCATTTCTGATTTCAGAAAATAAATCTGAAATACTGACTGAACTCACTGAGCTGGAAGATCTTTTTATCATCTTTACAGAAACAGTAAGAACTCGTAATCATATTCACACAAATATTGCTCAACCAGCAATGGAAAGTGCTGGTGTTGTTAGTGGCACCCCAGTTACCTTGGATCAAATAGACGGTATTCTCGGAGATAGAACAGCATCAATTATGAAAAGTTTAACAACAGAATTAATTGAGATCACTCAACGTGGAGAAGAGAATTCAGAACGTTTAATTCAAAAACTACACGAGATCATGGTAGATATTTTTCCCGGAAAAAATGTCATTCGAATGGAAAAACTTAACAAGTCAAGCCAAGGGACGCAGGAAACCTGCGCCCCTACTTGAGGAGTTAAGGGATCAGAGTACTTGATCCTTTTAACCAAAACACACCTACACCCTTTCTCTTATTCCAAAGTATCCGGTAACATAACCTAAACAATTTCTGGTTCTAATCATGCCCACTACTATCCACAACATCACCGACTTCTTCTACGCATTAGACGAGCTAAAACTGGTCAACCGAAAAAGCTACGTCACGGGCGCTGAACGTGTGGAAAACAGTGCCGAACATTCTTGGCACCGGGGCACTTCTCACTAATACAGAATAGACTCTGGCCCAAGGAAAAATTCAAGATCGAGGCGTGATTTTGAAAATCTAACGGGTTAAATTGATAAATCACAACGATGAGATTGGTTTTTTCCTTGGGCCCCGCAGGGCGTGAACTCAAAGCCGGTATAGCTTTGTTAAGCTTCTTGGAAAGGACTCGTCATTTCGCTGCGAACCTTGCCTTGCTGTACCGGCTTTCAGTCTCACGCAGAGTCATTCTGTATTAGTGGGAAGTGCCCTACCATGGCCTGCTGGGCCATGGCAGAACACCTGCCCTACGAATACGATCAAGAAAAGTTAATCAAGCTGGCTTTGATCCATGACCTAGGTGAAATTTATGCCGGTGATACCTTTTTATATTCCGATAAACGCCAACAGGCGGACAAAGAAGAACGCAAAGGCATTGAGCTATTGCAAGCGCATATGGGCAACCCGATTACTGAGTTATTGAGCCTATGGGACGAACAAGAATACGGTGAAAGTGAAGAGACCAAACTGCTTAAAGTGATGGATCGCGTACTGCCGTTTTTATTAAACCTTCAAAGCCAAGGTAAGGCATGGATGGAGAATAATGTTCATGTTTCTCAAGTAGAAAAGGCCCATGCGTTTATTGCATACATTAACCCAGATGTTCACGCTTGGTTTAATGAGAAGATTGCTTATGCCCTATCACAAGGCTGGTTAAAAGCTTAACTAGCAACTGCCTTTGACCTAGCCTCCAAACCCATAGGCCTGCACCTGTAACTAAGTAGCACTGATTTATCACACACCGGTATATCTCACCGGTATATCTAACTACCCGCTGCCCATCATATTTAATCTCTAAAAGCATGCCAGCCTTATTAGTCTGGCTGGATTGACGTTTACTCATATAAAGATCCTTAAGGCTCTCAAGCGCTCCTGTGACGGGTTACATAACCTGTATTCTCACTTGAATTGACTGAACTATAACCTGCCATTCTTACATCCTTAATACCAACCAGCTCCCCTCTGACAACCTAATCTGTATGGCGCCCAAAAAGGTTCTTTTATTTACTTAAAAAATGCGCATTGGCGCATTGTAACTACACCACTCAAATATTACCTACTAAGATTATTTACTTGCTAAGCAGCGCATAACAAAATTAGTACCTAATAAGTCTTATTAGGATTTTGGATTTACCGAAGATTGCTATCCCCTTTCTGGGGTTGCGACCTGACACAATTGAAAAGACAGAGACATGATTACCGAATTCACAGGGTTTAATTCTTACCTAAGTACCTTTTCTAAAGCTGAGGTTACATTTTCCGGTCTGAACTATCCCACCGTAGAGAATGCTTTTCAGGCCTCTAGATTCTATGATGATCAACGCTACGCCTTTACAATATGCTCACCTTACATGGCAGTAAGAGAAGCAACGCGCGCCAAGTTCAACCAAGACTGGGAAGGCAATAAAATTGATATCATGCGTACGCTGCTAGCTCAAAAGTTCGAATATGGCTCTGTTAATGCTAAGCGTCTACTTAAGACAAAAAATGTTGAGCTTATAAATGGCAGTGTATTTGACGACACCTATTGGGGAGTGTGCAACGGTACCGGACAGAACATGTTAGGCAAGCTATTAATGGAGGTTCGAACTGGGTTACGTAATCATAAAAATAACCAGCGTTTTATCAATATTTTGGCAAAGGTTATTAAGCCCCGTAAAAAGGTCAAACCCCGCACGCCAGCGCTTGGCCAGCCACGACCTAAAGCCGCTTAGTGAAGTAAACTCTCAAATAAGAACCTACTCTTGAAATAAAAGACCTAAATACACATAGAGATATTACAATTCTATTCATTATGACAGACAACCTGTGATGCTTGAATCGCAGGTGTATCACCAATATCACATTCCACGATAATTTCCGCTTAAACGTTCAATATTTTTAAAATAATAGTTGTCTGATACACCTGTATTAAAATTACTTGATACGATAAAAACTGGGAGTATTTCCAGTTCATTTTTAAAAGCATTGTAAATGGAAACCAGCAAGACACCCATATTATCGTAGCCACATTGATAGTTAAAAGCTATCAGACCAATAGAATCAATTCATTTAGAATTTTCTGAATATTAGGCCATACTGATTCTATCAACTGGCAATCGTCAAGTGAGCCAATACATACAAGGGAATCAATATGTCTGAGTTAAAAGATCAAGCGGGCCAACGTGTACCACAGGTAACCTGGGCCACTCGTGTAGGTGATGATTGGGTAAATGTGACCACAGATGAAGTGTTTAAGGATAAAACCGTGGTGGTGTTTTCATTACCCGGTGCGTTTACTCCTACTTGCTCATCTACGCACTTACCAAGGTACAATGAACTGGCCGGTGTGCTAAAAGAAAATGGTGTAGATGATATTGTATGCATCAGTGTGAATGACACCTTTGTGATGAACGCATGGTCCAATGATCAAGACGCACACAATATTAGTGTGATTCCAGATGGCAATGGCGAGTTTACTGATGGCATTGGCATGTTAGTAGACAAATCAGAAATTGGTTTTGGCAAACGCAGCTGGCGCTATAGCATGTTAGTAAAAGATGGCACCATTGAAAAAATGTTCATTGAGCCAAACAAGCCAGGCGACCCGTTTGAAGTATCAGACGCAGACACCATGCTGACCTACATTAACAGCAACGCTAAAGTACCGCCATCTGTGAGCTTGTTTTCAAAACCGGGCTGTTCATTTTGTGCCAAAGCAAAAGCCGACTTAAAAAATGCAGGCATTGTTTTTGAAGAGGTGGTGTTAGGCCGAGACGCAAACTTAACCAGCCTACGAGCCATGACAGGTAAAGAAACCGTGCCGCAAGTATTTATTGCAGGAAAACACATTGGTGGCAGTGAAGAGTTGACTGCGTACCTTAAGGCCTAATGATTTAGTGGTTTTAATCAGGGGGCAGAGTACTGACCCTGTTATTATTAACCGGTGTATTACGCGCCAACGGCGCTAATATCACCCTACTATTATTAGTAGATACATTCATAATAAAATTATTTCATTTTATTATGAATGGCTATCTTCAGTAAGTTTGGCCTCAGTATCCTCTATACGATAATAACCAGGTGGGTTCCCCGTCCATTTTTTAAACGCATTATAAAAGTTGGCAGCATCCGAATATCCCAACTCTTCAGCTAGGGCTTCGTTAGATAGGTTTTGATTTTGTATTAAGTTAATGGCCAGTTGACAGCGAACCTTATCAATTAACGCACTGAAACTGGTGCCCATTTTATTCAAACGTCGTCGCATAGTACGGCCACTCATGCCTAGGGCATTTGAAATCATATCCGGGTCGGGGTAATCGCCTGCTGAACACTTTAGTATTCTGTCAATATTATCAACCAATCCCTGCTCTTGACTCAGTTCATACAATAAAAATTTAAGGTTGTTCGCAGCTTCAATAGACGAATATAAATTATGAGTGACTGGCAGCGTTAGGACATTTATATCCACCACCCATTCGTTAAATTTACTATCATCTTCAATCGAGCATTGAAAAATATCCGTGTATCTTTTTTTATCGTTACTGTTTAATGGATCACTGAAACGTACACAAATCGCTTTTAATCTTTGACCTGAAATCTCCTCTGCCATTTTCATCATGCCAGAAACCGTTAATTCAAATAAAAACCGTAATAATCTTGGGTCTAGCTGAGCCACATCTACCAAACGATTGGTAATGCCGTTAGCGTCTATAATATTCACTACATCAGTGAAACTGCCCAATAACTCGTAGTAGGTTTGACTAATGATCATTGCCTCGCCTAAAGTACTCGCGCTACCGACACAAGCACCTATGGCTCCCAATTCAGACAAACAAAATGTTTGAGCTATCGCACAACCTAAACCTGGCTCATAAAAATGTTCAATCACATTGTTAAGACCCGCCAAAGCAGTATGAGACGGTATAAAAGGTTGTTGTAAATCACTCTGTTGAAGGCCTAATTGATCCAACTGCTGCATACACCACACTTCATGACCTTGCTTAGATAAGTACGCATAAACCGCGCGAAGTTCAAAACTGGGATAGTTCTGATCACCTAAACTCGACAATTGTTTATGGGTTATATTAGTTTGATGTACGTCTAAATCAGTCATAGAGTATTCATTTATTATTTTTATTTATCCAATAGACTATACCTTTCGCTTATATTCTAAAATAGACATTTAATAATTAACCCATTTAAATCAAATATTAACCCGCTTATGTTAGCGGCATAAAAAAAGGCGCTTTAGAATAAAAGCGCCTTTTTCATGAATGCAGAATATTCTATTTAATTAACTGTAAAACTCCTACTGGTGCCTGTGTAAGAGACTATGTTTCCACTAAATAGATTTTTCTTATCGCCATAATGTTTTAAACGGTAGGTTCCACTTTCAGCTTGAGCAGGAATATCCCAAGTCAGTATGGCGTGAGATGTCCCCCATACTTCATCTATACGCTGCCAACGATACATGGTTTGCCAATCGTTATCGTTGGCCACGGCTTGCCAGCTACCGTTCAACAAGCGCTGAACTTCCATGAACGTACCTTGTGTGCGTAAATTGTTTTTAGGATGCCCTGACCAAAATGTCACCTGAACCTGATCACCACGGTTATAACTTCTATTCGCATTTTCCACTACGTCACCAATGCTTTTAAATATTGGCGCCTGATCATGGATGACACCTGTTTGAAAACTGATGGTTTCACCCGTTAAATCACGAGGTGCAGGTTCTAAACTTGGAAACGGTTCCGGGTTTAATTCTATGGCAGGCGCTTGTCCTGCTGGCAACAAGCTAGCGGCTAATTGATAAAAAGCTTGCTGATATGCGGCTAATGTCCAGGGACCAAAATGCGTTGATCCCCCTTCGTAATGCTGCATGTCGTATTCTTCTTTTGTTGTCACATAACCTGAATAGGCATTCGATAACCCCGCCACTACTGTGTACTGTGTTTGCTCTCCCAATACAGTTTTTACTGTCTCCATAAGACGTCGCCCCGCCATAATTGTAAATTCAGCTGGTACCGCTAACATACTTAACTGACCAATTGTGTGCACAGACACTGGCAGTACTTCTGGGGTCCAAGGGTATGGAGAAGCACTTCCTTGCACCAATAATATGGCCTTATTTCCATGGCAGTCGCGATCACTTTGAACGATCGGAGCCAGCATACTGGCGATGTATTGCAAAAATAGATTGTCTACTGTTGCACCTTCACTGAATAAATCAGGGCCACGACCATCCTCTGTACCCGCTGCAAACGCTTCACCCAAAGCCGCTACACAAGTACTCTTAGTCCCTTCACCGGTAAAATCGCCCGCTACCTGAGTATTCGAAAAATCTACGTACTGATGCTGACTGGCTATGGTACCGGTCAGTTGCTCACTGGCGTTGTTATACAAATCTAACGCCTTTGCATATTGACGGTCCCCTATAATCTCTACGTTTTGAATACGGTCAGAAGTCGGTCCACGACCTTCGCTATCAGGGTTTATGTTAGGCGACATGTCACCTGAATTACTGATGGCAAAAGCCGCAACAAAATCTTCATTATCATTGTAATTGCTATGACCTTTTATGTTCTGCTCAAAAAGATAAGAAGCATAACCCTTATTATCGCTACTCTGTAAAGTGAATTCATTGCCCATTGCATTGGGGTGAGTGGCAAACCAGTTCACCATGCCAACAGGTTTGTTGTCACCCTGCATGAATTTAAGCACTGTCATCTCTGGTTGAATATTTGAATCGTAATGCGCTAATTCATCTTGAGGGTTGTTTTCATAGGCAGGCAAAGAACGGTTATAACTGGCATCCGTTAAGTCCCCTTTATTTATTAATATATAACCAGGCTGTAAATTATTATGAGCCTCTTCAATGGCCGCTACAATGCCATCTACCTGTGCATCATAAGCCTGCTCGATATGACCTAAAATTGTAATATCATAAAGTGCATAATGTGATTGCCCACCAGCAGCGGCATGAGTATGTGTAGCACTTAGTACCACATTGCCTTTGTTGTATGTGTTACCGTACTTAGCACTCAGTTTTGTTAACACCCCTTGTGAGACGGACTGAAAAAGCGCGCCAGCATCAACACTTACAAACACCAATGGCTCGCCATTTGAAAGATCGCTAACAATAAATGCACGAGCCCATTGGCGTGTATGAATGCCTGCTGTTTGTTGGTCAGGATTGGCATAACCCATCATGCCTACTTCGGCCGATGGACCCGTTACATCGTGAATACCTTGTCCTATGAGATAGTTATTTTCATAAGCTGAGGCCCATGCTGGAAGCGCGCATAACAGCGATAGGGACAAACCCTTTACCGTTTTAAAAACTGTTTTCATTAATCACCCTTTCAATCAATTATTACACTGTTTTTTAAGGTCTAACAAAAAGCGAAAGTGTCAGCCCTGTTAATGACAGCTTAAACAATGAACTAATAGCAAGTATTGTTACTTATGGCCATCAACGGCGTGACATAACCAAAGGCAGTATTTACCTAGCCATTTAAATTACCGATTAGTAAGTGACCATTGATAAAGGGAGTGCATGAGAGCTTATCTAAGCCGATAAATATGATTGGATTTCAGGTACACTTCAGCATCTACATTAAACAGCCATTAATTTAAGAGCCGCCCAAGTTGTCCAACTTAGAAAACAATACCGATGAACCAAATATCCCAGAAACAACCGACCTAGTGAACCTGATGCTAATGGGCAAACCATTACGCCTAACCACCGACAGTGATTCTGTGCAAAGCCTGTATTGGGATGATCAATTAGTTAGTCGTATTGAACTGGCAGGGGTGCGCATCACTGAACTATCTCATCGCTTTCAATTACAAGCCCATGCAGCGGTGCAACCGGCTGCCCCGCTTTCAATCAGTTTAAATATCCAGGCGCAAGACAACAGTTTGAGTTACCAGTTATGGGTAGATCAGCGCCAGCAAGAAAGTGGCGAATGCCTCATGCCAGCTGGTGGTGAAATGGTAAAAGTTAAAAAGGCCACCAACCTTATAGGGTTGGCAGCACTGGCGTTTAAATTATTAAAAAGCGCTAAGGTAATTAAGGCCGTATTGGCAGGCGCTTCTGTAGCCGGTTATGCGTGGCTGTTCTCGCTTGAATTTGCATTGGTATTGATTGCCTGCTTAGTGGCCCACGAATACGGCCATGTGAAAGCCATGCAGTATTTTGGAATTAAGACTAAAGGCATTTATTTGATTCCCTTTGTAGGAGGCTTAGCGGTTTCAGACGATAAAATTAATACGCGCTGGCAAGACGTGGTGATATCTATCATGGGCCCGTGTTTTGGTTTGTTTATGTCGCTGGGTTGCTGGCTGTTATATGTCATCACTGACATTGAGCTACTGGCAGGTGCCGCTGTGATCAGTTCATTATTAAATCTATTTAACCTTCTGCCAATCTTGCCTCTTGATGGTGGGCATATATTAAAAAGTATCAGCTTTTCTATGCGTTCTTGGATAGGCCTTGCGGCTTGCATAGCCGGAATTGGTTTGGGGCTTTGGGTGTCTTACACTTTTGGGTTGGCTCTGCTGGCATTCTTTTTAGCGGTTGGTGCATTAGAAATTGTATTTGAATGGCGTCAACGTCAAAACTCTCACCTAGTACCGCTTGATACCTATGGGCAGTTATTTTCAGCTGCTTGGTATGTTTTAGTAGCGGCTGGACACATCCTAGTGATAATCAGCTTTTCTGATTCAGACAATCCGATCCTGAGTTTGCCTATGAAAATTTTAGGCAGTTGATTCTAATGAAAACTCGAAAAATATTTAGGTACATGTAAAACGCTTGCAACAAGTAGAGTGTTTTAAGTAACGTATGCTAGCTTAATTATAAACGGCCTTTTGGCCGTTTTTTTATGCGTTTTAATTTCATTATCAAAAGACTAAGACTTAACAAATAGGTGATTACTTAGCCATTAATACATTGGAATTATCAAGTATACAAAACAATAAGATTAACGCTATTCATACATGGTTATTCATCAGCCTAATCGGGCAATAGCCACCGTAAATTAACGGATAAACATAAACGTAGCTAAATGACTAAGCATTATGTATTCACCTTCTTTTTATACTTTTAATGGAACAATCTTTATCTTAATAGACCTTATACAGATCATCATTTTTAAACTAGTATGGGGATATTAATTAATCTTTAAATCTACGACTATGGCAGATCGTACACTGGGTGCATTTTATAAATACGTAGATTTTATGCATTAGCCACCACCTTAATTGAAAATAAAAACGAGATAACCATATGAGCACGAGTAGTCTTTTCAAACCGTTTAAGCTGGGCAGTTTAGAATTAAAAAATCGCATCGTTATGGCTCCTATGACCCGTAATTTTTCACCCGACAACAACGTACCGGGCCAAAATACAATCGATTACTATCGCCGCCGTGCCGAAGGCGGAGTTGGTTTAATCATTACCGAAGGCACCTGCATTGATCACATTGCTGCCAGTGGCTATCCAAATGTTCCATATATACATGGTGAAGCACGCCTTGCAGGCTGGAAAAAAGTAGTCGATGCCGTGCATGCAGCAGGCGGTAAAATTGCCCCACAGCTTTGGCATGTGGGCGGTGCACGTAAAGCGGGCGTAATGCCCGAAGGTGATGTTCCTGGTTATACGCCGTCAGGTATGTTTGTGGCAGGCAGAAAGAGCCGCCATGAAATGACGAAACAAGATATTCAAGATGTTATCGACGGATTTGCCCAAGGCGCTGCCGATGCAAAAGCCATTGGCTTTGATGCCATTGAGCTTCATGGCGCACACGGTTACCTAATTGACCAGTTCTTCTGGGAAGGCACTAATCAGCGTGAAGATGAATACGGCGGCTCAATGGAAAACCGAAGCCGCTTTGCCATTGATATTATTAAAGCTTGTCGTGAAGCAGTTGGCCCAGACTTCCCTATTATTTTGCGTTGGTCTCAATGGAAGCAGCAAGATTACACTGCTCGCCTAGTAGAGACCCCTGAGGCACTTGAACAGTTCTTAATACCGTTGAGCGAAGCAGGTGTGGATATTTTCCATTGCTCACAACGTCGCTTCTGGGAACCAGAATTTGAAGGCAGCGATTTAAACCTTGCTGGCTGGACGCAAAAAATAACAGGTAAGCCAGCAATTACCGTGGGCAGTATTGGATTGAATGAAGACTTTATGCCAAAACCGGGCGAAACAACGTTCAGCGAAGCAGAAACGGCCAATCTTGATCAATTAATCGAACGCACCGACAAGCAAGAGTTTGATTTGGTCGCTGTGGGCCGAGCGCTTATCTCTAATCCTGATTGGGCTAATAAAGTACAACAAGGTCAACTAGACGAATTGAAAGCCTTTAAAAAAGAAGATTTAATGGCATTAGTTTAATACCTAAGTTTAATACCTAAGGTTAATACTTAGCTTGAAACTGAAATAAGGCCTAGTGACTACTAGGCCTTATTTTTGAATTATTGATAGATCTCAACAGTTCGTTCCTATCCTTGGTTTAACATAGGAGGCGGTTGTGGATAAATATTTGTTCAGGCAAAAAAAACATAATACAACGTATTTATAATTGTATTTATTCATACTTCAATTTAGCGCATTGGCCTTTCTATAACGCCCTTCATAATCAAATAATCGATCCTTAATACGCCAGTAATATTTTTGTTTTCTAGCGATAACAAAATCTGGGCACGGAAACACATTCGATAACTTTAATGCTTGCTCTAAGCTTTCCACTCTAAATATTTCTGTTGTTCCCAATTTACTAGCAATACTGATACTCAAACGTTTAGAAAAGAGTTCATTAAACGCATGCACTTGATTCGATTTAGAAAAATCGAACGACTCACTTAACTCGGCCCCTTGCTCATCATGGTAAATTATTTTTAACTTACCTTTCGCTTTAGCATCTTCTTCTAAACTGACACCTGAACAACGAATCACTTTTGAGTCTTTCAGTTGAAGTGCTTTTTTCAGCATATCATCTGGGTCCACTAAAACTTCTTTGCACTTTTGACAGTTTCTGGCGGCAATATCATTTTCACCACCGCAGTGCGGGCATTCTTTAAATACAAAGCGATAGTCGCATTGATGCTCTTGGGATTTTGCGCCTAAAGTATCTTCAATCAAGCCTTGGCAGCGCCGTCCATAGTGTTCAATTAAATCACCATCTGCGTCACAAATACCCCAGAATATGTTAGGAAATTCACAACTGGGGCAAAATACTTGTACGGGTTGGCTCTGGCTGTTTGGTTTTTTCTCACCCACTTCGGGCTGATACAAGTCAAAGTCATTGCCTGTATAATCAATCACCAAGCAATCTTTTTTATTCTCACTTAAACGCAACCCGCGGCCAATGATTTGCTGATACAGGCTCACTGATTGTGTGGGCCGTAAAATAGCAATCATATCCACATGGGGCGCATCAAATCCCGTTGTTAATACAGATACATTTACTAAATACTTAATTTCTTTTTGTTTGAATCCAGCAATTAATCGGTCGCGTTCTGAGCTGTCTGTCGCACCTGTAATCAGCGCGCTGTTCTCAGATGGTAAATAACTGAACACTTCTTTTGCATGATCCACAGTGGCAGCAAAGATCATAACGCCTTTACGCTTACTGGATAGCTCAACCACCTGTTCAATAATGCCTTTGGTCACACGATGATTTTTAGTTAGTAAGCTATTAACATCAGTGGGATTGTATTCACCGGATGAATTGCTATTAAGACTGCTAAAATCATAATGCTCAATGGTGGCATCTACCAGATTAGGCTTGGTTAAATACTGACGCTTAATTAAATAGCGTAAAGGTAATTCATAAATACAGTGTTCAAACGGTCGGCTTTGTTCGCTGCGAACAAAGCCACGATAATGTTTGCGGTAAATCCAACCCATACCTAACCGGTAAGGTGTCGCGGTTAATCCCAGCAACTTTACTCTGGGGTTAACTGATATTAACTTTTTAATAATTTGTTGGTACTGATTACTGGATGCGTTACTTTCAGTTTTCTCTACATCTCGCTCCACATCCCGATCCTGATCGTCTAAGTTTACCCGATGACATTCGTCGATAATTATCAATGAGTAAGGCTCACTAAAATCGTCTAGGTTACGGGCAGCTGATTGGATACTTGCGAATGTGACTTGATACTGAGTTTGCTTAAGCTTTAAGCCCGCAGAATAGATGCCAGCGGTTAAACCCAAACTTTCATATTTTAGGTGATTCTGCTCTACCAATTCTTTAACGTGGGTCAACACCAATATTTTATGATTGGCCAAGCGCGCAAGTTCGGCAATAACCAAGCTTTTACCAGAACCTGTTGGCAGGACAATGACCGCTGATTCATTGGTTTTACGAAAATGCTTAAGCGTCGCTTCAACCGCTTCTTGTTGGTAATCTCTAAGTTGAAAACTTGCCACGCAGTGATGTGCCTTACTATGAATTGATGACATCATAATAACAAAATAAGGGCGATTCTGTTAAATTAAAAAGATCAATGTCAGTTAAAATTAAGCTAGGCTCATTCTATATTGGCCTTTAATAATTAGATGTTTATGACTGGTAGGGCTATTTATCACTGCAATCATTTAATGATCAGAATTATTGTGGAGGGTCTACCCTATCTGATAATGAGGTATTCAGTCGAAACCAACCGGCAATGGAATATCTATCTCGATTTGCGGCCAATACCTCGTGAGGAAATTCTTCACTCAAAAAGGTCACCAGCGTGGCAAATAGTGGAATAACCTTTACACCGTCTTTGTCCTGATCATCTTTATAGATGACTAATTCCCCACCATTTTCACTGGTCCAACCACGATTAAAATAAGCCACTACGGATAACACTCGATTAGCTTCGCCTCTAAACGCATCATAATGTCTTTTATAATAATCCCCAGGTCCATAATGAGCGAAGTGGCTTTCGAATGAAAATAAACCTAAGTATAAGCGTCGGTTTAAGAACACTTGTAAACTTTCTGACCAGTCTAACCAGTTTTTACCCGCCTCATTGTCACCTGTAATCCAACAGATTTCATCGGTGCGCACAAATTCATTTTCAAGATATCCATCACCTCGACCTATCCCCGCTTTTTTGAATTCTTCTGCTGCAATCGATTGCTGGCTTTTAAATAAGTCGTTTGCCAAATTTTCAGGCAAGGCACCATGTCGAATGCTATAGCCTTGCTGCTCTATATCTTGAGCAATAAGAGCAAAGAGTGTTTCGTCGTTCGATGTACTAACATCTGATAATGAGGATAGATTTAGGGCTACCAAGCTACATACCTTTAAATAAACGTAATTTATTGGCAATGGAGATCGGTGCCATGGCCCTTATAAAAATCAAAAAATCGGTGTTATAAAATGAATACTAAGGAATAGTGTTTAATCACAAGAATCGACATACTAGAATGCCAGCTTGCCCAAAGAGCAGAGCCTAAAAAGATAAGACAACCACAGTAGCATGATGGTTAGAGAGTAGATATTAAAATTAATTAACAAGTTCTATCAAAGTTATGTAGCGCCCCCTGATACCAAGCTTACCTAATCAATACATAGGCTCTATTGTTAACTAATTTTACATATCCAGTTTTTTCGATATTGTTTACTACTGGTTAAACCCTTCCAAGACCGCTAAAAAATCAGCACCATATTTATCTAGCTTCTTCTGCCCTACACCACTTAGGGTACCAAAGCTTTCTAACGTACTGGGTTTGTTATCCAACATATCTTTAAGAGTAGCGTCATGAAAAATCATAAAAGGAGGAATACCTTGCTCGCTGGCTAGGCTTGTACGACAAGCGCGCAGTGCTTCCCATAACGGTATGTCGTCATCATTAATATCAACTGATTTAGATTTTTTGCTGCCGCCACCCATACTGCTTTTGGTTTGCATGGTGTCAACGCGTAGCATTAATGACTCTTCACCCCGCAGAATAGATCGGCTGGTTTCACTTAGTGATAACTGACCGTAATCAAAGTTTACGTTTAAGTAACCGCGGGCTACCAGCTGCCGAAAAACCGATTTCCATTGACTATCGCTAAGATCCTTCCCTATTCCAAACGTAGAAACAGTATGGTGATTAAACTGGGTAACTTTATCCGTCACTTTACCGCGTAATACATTCACCAAATGCCCCACCCCAAAACGTTGATCGGTACGGAACACGCAGCTTAATGCTTTACGGGCCGCGTCGGTACCGTCCCAGGTTTTGACTGGAGTTAAACAGTTATCACAATTGCCACAAGGCTGTGGCAACGTATCACCAAAGTATCCCATTAGGGTTTGTCGGCGACACGTTGTCAGCTCGGCTAAGCCTAACATGCCATTTAACTTTTGCTGTTCGATGCGTTTAAAGTTTTCATCCGCATCACTGCCCGCCATCATTTGTTTTAACTTAATCACATCTTCTAGACCGTAAGCCATCCATGCTGTTGCGGCCTCTCCGTCGCGCCCTGCTCGGCCAGTTTCTTGATAATAGGCTTCGATGCTTTTAGGTAAATCTAGGTGTGCCACAAAGCGTACGTCGGGTTTGTCTATGCCCATGCCAAACGCAATGGTGGCTACCATCACTATGCCTTCTTCTCGTAAAAACCGTTCTTGATTACTCTGCCTAACCGACTTATCCAAACCTGCATGATAAGGCAGGGCATTGATGCCCTGCTCACTTAACCATAGCGCCGTGGCTTCTACTTTTTTACGGGATAGACAATACACCACACCTGCATGACCAGCATGCTCGGCTTCTAAAAAGCTTAATAATTGTTTTTTAGGATTGTCTTTTTGAGTAATTCGGTACTGAATATTGGGCCGATCAAACCCCGATACAAATACCTTGGCTTGCTGTAAGCCAAGTCGCTGAATAATTTCTTCACGGGTTTTAGCATCCGCCGTGGCGGTTAAGGCAATTCGAGGCACCTGAGGAAACGTTTGTTGCAATACGCTTAACTGTAAATAGTCACTGCGAAAGTCATGACCCCACTGGCTCACACAATGTGCTTCATCAATAGCGAATAATGAAAGTGTACACTGGCCTAGCCAATCAAGCGTACGCTGTAAAGCTAAACGCTCAGGGGCAATATAAACAATGTCTAACTCGCCTCTTAATGCCTGCTGCTCTACTTGATAGTTATGATCACTGCCCATGGCGGAGTTCATACAAGCGGCACGCACCCCAGCTTGTGTCAGAGCACTTACTTGGTCTTGCATCAATGCAATTA
Organism: Bermanella sp.; assembly: GCA_034112345.1. Lineage (GTDB taxonomy): Bacteria > Pseudomonadota > Gammaproteobacteria > Pseudomonadales > Oceanobacteraceae > Bermanella. The sequence continues at coordinate 15,247 of JAWUVN010000102.1, forward strand.
ACGGCGAGATCACAATACCCACACCAGGACGTACTAATGCGGGAATTTGATAACACAAAGACTTACCGCCACCGGTAGGCATGAGTACAAATACATCATCGCCATTTATCACCGATTCAATTACTTGATCTTGCGGCGGACGAAACTCTCCATAGCCAAATACTGTACTTAAAACGTTATAGGCTGATTGCATCATGTAGATGGTTTCTCTTTACGGCTCATATATTCTTCACTGCCCATTTCAATCAAACGGCTACGGGCCCGTTCAAATTGAAAGGCCAGACTACCATGAGTATATAATTGTTTAAGCGCTACATCACAGGTTAAGTATAAGTTCACCCGTTGGTCGTACAGCTCATCTATTAGAGCAATAAAACGTCGTGCTCCGTCATCCATTGGGGATAACAACACTTCACGCTCGCCGGTATTACCTGATCCCGTACTACCATCTTCAGTACCACGGGCTTTTATGTGTTCGACCATCTCACCACCTAATACTGGTACATTCATTAAAAACACAGTATTAAACTGCTTAGCTAATTCAATGTAATCGAAATGACTTCTTGGGCCCAGACATATGTCTTTAAAATCAAATACGATGCTTTTTTTGTTTATGGCTAAGTAATGAATATCACGACCTAATACGCTAAGTGTGCCTGATGTTTTATGTGGTTTCTGACAGTGCAACTTAGTTAAGCAAACAGATGATTCAGCTGGCAAATTATAGCGTTCAAAAAGATCCGCTAGTAATGCTTTATTCACTGTATTGTTATGACCACTATCGGCATTGGATGCGCTGATTACAAAGTAGTTTTGCACGGTATGAAGCTGGCGTTCTCGATGATCTTTATTACCCGCTAGCTCGACTATTTTCATGTTTTGATTTATTGCGTTAATGGCGGGTAAAAAATTCACTCGCTGCAATCCATCTTTGTATAACTCACTAGGAGCACAATTACTGGTAACGACCACCACCATGTTTTGTTCAAACAAGTACATAATTAATCGCCCCAGTAACATGGCATCACCAATGTCACTGACAAAAAACTCATCAAAACACAAAACTTGATGGCGTAATCTTAGTTGCTTAGCAATTTTTTTAAGTGGTTCTCGACTACCCGATAATTCTTTTAGCTGATGATGTACATTCTGCATAAAATGGTGAAAGTGCTGGCGTAAGCACACACCTTTATCAAACGATTCAACAAAGCTATCCATTAATAATGTTTTGCCACGACCCACCTTACCCCACAGATATAAGCCTAAAATTGGAGCCTGATCAACGGCCTTATTAAGTTGATGGTGTAATTGATTCAGTTCTGATAAAGCCTGTTGTTGAGACTCATCAAAACTTACCTGCCCTGTAGCGATTCCGTGTTGATAACGCTGCAATGGGTTCATAAGACTGGCCACAGATTAACATCCGTAATTAAAGTCACTGGATGTTACCTGAGGGCTTAATCCATGGGAAGTTTTGATACTAGTAGCCTGTAATAATAGGCCATAAAGAAACGTGAGCTAGAATGAGTACGGCAGGTTTGAGAGCAGGGCTAATATTTGTAGGTTTGATTATATCAAGTACTAAGTACTTATACTTAATGAGTTTTTCTTTTGGATTCATACATGGCAACATCGGCTTGCTTGAGTATCTGCTTGGGTTCTTTTTCGTCACCTAAAAATAGTGTGACGCCAATGCTCGCAGATGAAGTGTAATACTCACCTCGTAAAATATAGTCTTCGCTTAACGACTTACTGATTTTATCAATAACTAGATTAGTATATTCCGCTGCAAGTACTTTATCTGTGCCACAGCCTTCAAGCAGCACCACAAATTCATCCCCTCCTAGTCGGGCCACGGTGTCACTTTCACGCATCACACGCAGTAACCGGTCGGATACTTCGCATAACAACAAATCACCTACTTCATGACCATAAGTATCATTAAGTAATTTGAATTCATTTAAATCTAAATACAGAACGGCGCAATAGTTACCGCTGCGCTTACTGTTACTAATAGCATGTGATATTCGATCCAATAGAAGTCGTCGATTAGGTAAACGAGTTAACGAATCATGCATAGCAACGTAACGCAGCTCTTCTTCCATTTCTTTGCGTACACTTAGGTCAAAAAACTGAATCAGTAAATGAGGGGAACCTTTCAATATTGTAGGAATAATTTGATACTCAAACCACACCGACTTACCAGTAGAGGTGACCACTGATGTTTCATTTTTCTTAGCTGTAAAGTTAGCTAATGCAAGAATGCAATCCTCCAGTAAATTAGATTCTTTCCATGACGCTATTTCAAGAAAGTTTTGAGCCAAAAGGTTTTCTTTTGTCACCCCCATAAAATCGGCATAAGAATGGTTAGCCAGAATGCATTGACCGGTAACCGAATACACACCAACAGGAATCGGAGAGTTGTATAAGATTGTTTCGTTAAATGCCAATGCATCGGCAAGATTACTGGTTCGCTCTTCTACTTTTATCTCTAGCTCTTGATTGGCCTTAGTTAAAGCGCGACGAGCGGAAAATAAGCGCTTTTGCATTTTATCCATTGCCGCCATTAATCGTCCTAACTCGTCACGCTTAAATGTGAAGTTTTTTGGATAATCCAATGAGACAGGATCTTTTGATTCAGCTGCAAATTCTAATTTAGAAACAACATCTGTTAATTGAGATAAGGGCCGTGACAAGCTTTTAGTAATCACCAGATAAAAGATAGCCCAAAGGCCTATAGTTTTGATTAGCGAATTAATTAAGATAACAATAAAGCTGTAGGCCACTCGATTAACTGCAATAGAGCGATCACTGTAAACTGTCATTTCACCCAACTCACGAATGCCTGACCGGGCTTCTTTTTTTAAGTACGAGGTATAAAACTGAGTATGTGATAAAAATTTATTTAGATCGGCTAGCTGCCCAGAAGGTACATCTCCAATCTCGGCAAAGACCTCTCCACTATTTGATGTGATTTTCACCCCGGTTACAATGGAAGATTGAGAGATACCTTCGGCAATCGTCTGTAAGAGCGGTCCATCCATTTCCCACATGGCACCTGTCACTCCGCCATTAAATGATTGACCGATGGATGTTAAATCTTTTGATATGGTTTGTTTAACCGAAGAGTATTCAAGTGACAACTGAATAGCCGTTACCGCAATGGCCAAAATCACATAGCCACTAAAGACCAACTTAAATAAGCGCCCACTTAACGATTGTGAGAAACCTATGTGAGAGCTATTCATCTAAAAATATCCATCTAAAAATCAGCCATCCAGTTAGCATCTTCTTCTGATAAATATCGAGAAAAAATGTGTTTGAAGGCTCCGTCTTGGCGCATATCCATAATTAAGCGAGTCCAGTCTTTGGCGTCTTCTTCTGAAAAACGACTTTTGGCTAAAACTAAGGAGGCTACAATCCCTTCATCGCTTGGTGCCCAATCTTGGATCACTACTTTGTTTTCCATATTCAGTTCGCTTAAAAACTTGCGGTACACTACAGGCGGGGCAAATATGGCATCGATGCGACCCAACATAAATTTATTAAACAAGATTCCAATATTGACACTTTCCTCTACCCGTTTTTCAAGGCGCATTTGATCAAGCCACTCTTCAAGTTCTTGACCATGATTAAAGCTGCGCACAACACCAAAAACCAATTTATTTTGATCTCTAAAATCTTTTTTAGATTTCACAACATTATTCAATGATGCTTTTACCAAAGCATAATTCTTTATTTTATTGTAGGGAATAAACCAACCAAAACCGGTACGCTTCTGATTCACAATACCATCCACCGTCATATCTAAATACCCCGTGGCCAGGTCATCCCAAGTACGTGCTCGCGGCAGAACATTGCTGACAATTTTGCACCCAGTGCGCTTACTCAATTCATCAACAACATCAGGGCTTATGCCCTTGCCTTGCCCATTTTTATTGAAATAGAATAATCCAAAATCAAAAAACGCAAGACTAATAGGCTTAGCGCCACAATCAACCGGGCCTGCAATAGCCACCGAACTGAACATACCGATCAGCATTGCAAAACAAGCGATTTTATTAAATACAATTCTGGTGCCCAAACCTAATTACCTTTTTAAGCCAGCCGTGCATACATCCGCAGTATCATAGGAATTCACCTAATTCTAATTACATTACCAAAAATAGAGCAATTACACTTTATTTTAGCTGAATTTGGCAATTTAACTTAGACAACGGGGGATTCAAACAGGTACTTAAGAGGCATTAAGAATAGATATTGGTCTATGTGAGCCAAAATGAAGGTGTAATACGCCAAACAGTGGCTACACGTTATGGAATATGGCTAAACACCCTTAGCCTAAATGGGCATACAAACTAAATACAAGCCATTGAATGCACCCAATATGAACCTGAATGCCACCTAAGTGCCACATTTAAGAGTATTCAAGCACGCTTTTAATAAGGGATACGTTTTTGGCAATCCATTTTGGAGCAATTGGCCCCCAATCTAAAATGGCGTAATGCCCGTTCTTTTTCTCACCTATGAACTCACAATTAATATCCAATTCTTGAAGCGCTAGAATCGTATCTTGTGCAGTGCGCCTTGGCATACCTGTGGCCTCACAAATAGCCGGTACGGTTTTGGTACCCGTATCGATTAAATGAGCGAGGTATAAGCGACGATAAAAGCTGGTTTTGGTTTTACTGTGCTGCGCGTTTTCCTGCATTGTGTAAATGCCTTATATTAATCTGTACGACTGAGATGCCAAAAGGTATCAATTACTAACAAAGCATCAAACGGCACTTAACCTATTCACACCACTAGGTAAGAAAGTACCGTTAATGCCCCCGTTTAATTTACGCTTGATACTGCTTATTCTTAGTAATAAAAGACGTTAAATTTTTATTCGCCATGACTTTAACTTTATTGCGTAAAAAACCACTCCAACCCAGTAACATGCCCACTGTTCCAAGTGTTTGTCTGCTCCAGTTCCAGAAATCAAATTGATCGATGTGTTTAATAATTTTTCCATCTTTAAATTCAAACGTAGCATCAATAATATTATGAACCTTACGTCCATTCTGACTAAAGGTATAACGCGGTTCCCAATGGGCCGTTACCTGACCAGCATTATCCTGTACCAAAAACGTCATTGTCATATCTGTGCCACGCTCACATAACATGTGCCACATGGCGCCTATCTGCTTACCGCTTAGCTCAAACGCTTCATCACGAAAGTAAGCGTCTTCGTGATAACAAGCGGCCATGGCCTCATGATCCTTCTTTTGAAACGCGGTATAAAACTGTTCGATTAAAGCGTGATTAGCATGCATGAGAAAACCCCAATAAGTGAATATGCTTAATACTAGAGAATCATGGCATTGTGCACCAGTGGCGTATATGCCAACATAGGGTTGCGATTAGGCCTACCTAGAAATGAATAAAGCCACTAAATAAAGGTAATGGAGAAAACATGAATTGTACATTGCTAGCACTAGAAGGCTGCCCTATATCCTCAGTCGCTGGGCCGTTAGAAATACTTTCTTTAGCCAATGCCCTTGTGGCCAAAGAACACAGAATTAGCCTGCAAATAGTAGGCGAAGCGCAACACATTGATTGCTTTGGTGGCATGCAGCTGCGCGCCCACGGCTCATTAGACGATGTACAGCAAACCGACATATTAATCATCGGGGCCATTGGGCATCCTGGAAGTCGATCATTAGATATTAAACCCCACACCCTAAATTGGATTAAACAGCAGTACCAACAAGGGGCTGCGCTGGTGAGTATTTGCAGCGGTGCATTTGTATTAGCCGCCACCGGTTTGTTAGATGGCAAACAAGCCACCACACACTGGGCCACCGAAGACCTGTTCCGATCGCTCTACCCCAATGTGAACCTACAAAGCGAGCAAATGCTGACACATGACGGCAATCTATTTTGCTCTGGTGGTGCCAGTGCCTATCAAGACATGAGCATTTACTTGGTGCAAAAATATTACGGTGAAGACGTGGCCCAACAAGTGGCCAGACGCGCCCTGATTGATATGGATCGACACAATCAAAATATTTACCGCCAGTTTATGCCCACCAGACAGCACCAAGACAGCAGTATTCATCAGATTCAAGACTGGCTAAAACTACACGCCTGCGAAAATGTATCCATCGACATGCTGGCCCAGCAAAGCCACCTAAGTGAACGCCAACTAAAGCGCCGCTTTAAGCAAGCCACTGGCCTGACACCGCTAGGCTACATACAAGAATTAAGAATTGAACACGCAAAACACCTGCTGCAAAGCACCAATCAACAAGTCGAGAAAGTGGCAAACAGTGTGGGATACGAAGACCTGCGGTTTTTCAGGCAACTGTTCAAACGCCTCTGCGGGCTTGCCCCCACTGAATATCGAAGCAAGTTTTCGTTAAACACACGCAGTGCCTAAAGCATGGCGATCGCTTAATATTAATTAGAGAGAGAACGTCTCTTTTCGACTGTAAAAGCCAATTGTTAAAACAAGACAAAACACCTTAAAATTACTAAATGAAATTAGTTGTTTACTTTTTAACCGCAGCCCCGTAATATCAAATCCGTTATTTATCCCTATCTAGTTTATTTAACTTATTATCCAACGTGATAATTCGTGCCTTGCCTTACCGTTCACAGTTAGACAGCACTCAAAACAGAGCTAATTTATTGTCCACATTTTCGATACCATTCGAAAACGCTGTTGTTATTTTTAAAAAATTTAAGCAAACATCAATAATCCAGCTCTTACTTAGTCAGCGCTTAAGCGCACATTAGAAAGAGTTTATTATGCCTTATACATACAAGGGTAAAAATTATTCAATTACATCGCCAGTAATATCCATTGCAGTCAATAAGTTAAACATTGCTGTAAAAGATCAAACTGGCTCACAGTTATTTGAATTTACTGATCGAAAATCATCTAAAGAGTTTTTAAACTTGCTATACCAAGCTTGATTTAGTTTTTAGAATTTTCAGTATCAATAAAGAAAC